>JBCCBR010000226.1:0-6276 GCA_039033935.1 Verrucomicrobiota bacterium | reverse complement strand
GGGATCGGGATGTCCAGCTCGTTGCCCGAAAACAGGAGCCGCTGAGAATGCTTGACGCTCTCGAAGATCTTGCCGCCATAGGCGCGCTCGCCTTCGAAACGCGCCTTCCTGAATGCTGAAGACATTGGTCCCGGTGATGTCGGATGGCATCAGGTCGGGGGTAAACTGGATCCGGCCAAAATCACGTCCGAGTACAGCGGCGAGAGTTCGGACGAGGAGAGTCTTGGCGACCCCGGGAACCCCTTCGAGAAGGATGTGTTGGCCGGTAAATATCGCAATCAAGCAGGAGTCGATCACCTCGCGCTGTCCAATGATGACTTTGCCAACTTCATCCCGGGCCCGGGCAAGGATAGAGACCACCTCAGGCAGAGAATCGCTCTTTGTTTCATCATCACTCATACCCTTGTTCCATTGCATAGAGCGGAGTTGCTGGGCAAGTGCTTTCTCTCCTGATAAATCCCGATCCCGCCTGAGCCGGGGCCCTTCCAATATCAATCTTTTTTCTTTTCCCGCCGCAATGTGGAGATATGATAGCAAGAGGATCGCAGCTTAAGAACCCACCAGCGAAATGGCTGGACATTGGCTGGTAACGGATCCGCCAACACGAATGACATTCCCGTGCATCCTTGCGCTGGCGCAGACAGTGCCAGAGCTCTCCCACTTGGCGCTTTCCAGCTTGGTGGATCTGGGACCGGTCATCATTTCCATCATGTTGCCAGCCTGCCTCCTCTTGAGCGGGTTTTTCGCGGCCACCGAGGCAGCCTTGCACCGAGTCCACGGGAGCCAGCTCGCCGAGGCGGAGTCGAACGGCAAAGAGATCCCAAAATGTGCGCAGGAGATTGAGAAACGAGACGAGGTCTACCTGATCACCTGCCAAACCGGGCGCTCTCTTTGTACCCTCCTTCTGGGCGGGCTTGTCGCCCCGCTCTTGGCGCAGTCTTTCGACCCTTTTATTTCCGGGACATTCGATTTGTCTGCCTCTGCCTCGACGTTGATCGCCCTGCTCCTCAGTCTCAGTCTGATCGCGGCTGTGCATATCGTCCTCGGGATACAGCTACCCAAGTTGATCGGGACCGCTCGATCGGTCGACACTCTGGTGATGAACGCGAGGCCTTTGCTCGTCTTTCACTGGATGGTGGCAGGGCCGGTCTGGCTCTTCCAGAAGACGACCGACTTTCTGGCCCGCTTCGTCTTTCGTATCACACAAGAAGAGAGTCAGCCGCTAGCCTCCGAAGAGATCCGCCACCTCGTGCTCGAAAATGCTGACACCAACGACGTCAGCGAGACGGAGCAGGAAATCCTGATCAACGCCCTCGAGCTCGGCGAGCTCTGCGTTCGCGACATCCTCACCCCACGCAGCGACGTCATCGCTCTCGATGTCCACAAGACCTTCAAGGAAAACTTCGACTACGCCCGCGAGTCGAAGCACACGCGTTTTCCTCTGGTCGATGGTCATCTCGATAAAACTCTGGGGCTGATTCACACGAAAGACCTCTTTTTCGAAACGGAAAAAGACTCTCCAAATCTCTTCGCCATCAAACGCGATATTCTCACTGTATCAGAGACCCTCCCACTCGACGAGATGCTCCAGCGTTTCCTCTCGGCAAGGACTCACATGGCGTTGGTGGTGGATGAATTTGGAGGCTCGATCGGACTCGTGATGCTCGACGATGTGCTCGACGAAGTTGTCGGAGACATCTACGACGAGTTTGATGAGGAAGAGGAGACCGGTTTCCAATGGGTCGAGCCGCAGGGCGTCGCGCACGTTTCCGGATGGCTCCCGCTCAACAAACTCAGCGACGAAATTGGCGAGCTGGATCTCGAGGCTGATGATATCAGCACCATTGGTGGCTATCTAACTGCCAAGCTGGGACGACTACCTGAGAAAGCGGATGCGGTCCGAGCCGGAAATTACGACCTGACTGTGGTCGAGGCCGATTCGCGGACTGTCCAGACCATCGAGATTCGCCTGAATCCCGATTCTGAGGAAGCCGTCGTGATGAGGCACGAAGCCCTCATCGAGGAGCTCAAAGCCTAGTCGGCTAAGTTGAGCGCGGTAGCTACGTTGGCTCGGTAAACCAAGTCGATAACTGCACTGCTGAGTCCACATTCGCGGAGCGCGCCTACCAGATCGTGACCGCGAACAGTGGAGCCAGCCAGATTGGGCGACCCAGGCCTGCGCGCGTAGCCCTCAGCATCGACGATCACGTCAAAGCCCGAGAGCGAATAAGTCCCCGGTCCAAGACCCGCCGCAGCAATGGCATCCGTCGTCGCGATCCAGCGCTCGGGCCCGATGAGATCAAGGTAATTTCGCAAAGCGTAAAACGGGATGTGCTTGCCATCCGGGATCAGACAAATCCACAAATCATCCCGCCGCGAGAGCACTCTCTGGATAAAATTGTCATGCCGATTGAGCTCGACGGGGCACCCATTACCCAAATGCGTCACCATTGATAGGCCGCTCTCAATCGCTTGATCGAGCGTTTCGAGATCGGGATTACAATGCCCCGCGGAAACCGTCACTTGAGCCTGCCGCAAGGCCGCAATCGTTTTCATCTCGGCATCACATTCCGGTGCCAAAGTCATCAATCTCAACCAGCCATCGGCCGCCTCGATGAGACGCTCAGCGAGCTGCGGTGTTGCCGGGGTCACCCTCTCCGGGGGATGGGCCCCGACGTATCCGGGCATCGGATTGATGAAGGGGCCCTCGACGTGAAATCCGGCAACCATCGAACGAGCAAGCTCATCGGCGGCGCAGAGGGCCCGGAGGCGAGCGAGCTTCTGGCAGAGGCGCTCGATGCTGTCTGTGATCAAGGTGATCAAAAATCGATCGATTCCGTCGTTGCGGAGCGCTTCGCAAACCTGGGAAATCTCCTCGTCGGTGACGAGATCGGCATTGAAATCGACCCCAGCGTACCCGTTGATCTGGAGGTCGAAATACCCCATGCTCACCTCGCTGGACTTTCTTCGATGTGGACTGGTGCCTCTGGCAACGCTTCCAGAAACAGCTTCCCGTAACGCTTCGCAAGGATCCGATTGTCGAGCAGCACAACAATGCCCTCGTCCTCGGCGCTGCGAATCAAGCGCCCGACACCCTGCCGCAATTTGAGGATGGCCTCGGGGACGCTGTATTCCATAAAGGGATTCCCCCCCCGCTCTTCGATCATCTCGGTCCGTGCCTGAGTCAGTGGGTGATCAGGCACCGCAAAGGGGAGTCGTGTGATGATGACATTGCTGAGTGCCTTGCCCGGCACATCGACGCCTGTCCAGAAACTGTCGGTCCCGAAAAGCACGCTGGTCTCATCTTCCTTAAAACGCTTCAGCAGGACGGCCCGAGATCCTCCCCTGCCCTGGACGATAAGATCGAATCCGAGGTGCCGGAAATCCTCCTCCATCTCATCGGCAATCCGAGTCATCAGCCCGTAACTGGTGAAAAGAACGAAAGCTCGTCCCCCGCTGCGTTTCACGAAAAACTCGATCCAGCGCCGCAGAGCTTCCTCGTAGCCCTGCTCCTTCGGCATCGGCATTTTGCGGACGAGGTGCACCTTCATCTGATCCTCATAATGAAAAGGACTCCCGATGCGGATTGACTCGACTTCGTCCGCTCCGACACGGTTCCGGAAATAGGTCAAATCTCTATCTCCGACACCGAGAGTGGCACTCGTAAAAACGCTGCTGCGCGGGCGGTCAAAGAAGATCGGTCGCAGCACTTCTGAAACATCGATCGGGGCAGCATTCAGGGTAATCGCCTCCTGCTGATTCTTTTCTGCCCAGTAGACCAAGCTGTCGTCGCTCTGGTCGAGAAAGGTGGCCAAAGCTGAGCGCCAGTCGCCAAGCCGGCGGGCGAGTTCGGCCAGTTCATTTTTGGTATTTTCTGGAGCAAGGTCGGCAACCGTTCGAGCGCGCCGCCCCACCGCGATGAGCCCGGCACCGATCGTGTCCTCAACCAACTCCGGTTCTCGCACTCGAAATTCGCGACCATACTCTCCCCAGCGGCAGGCTTCCTCGACCCGATCGAAGAATTCGTCGAGTTCATCGAGCAAAGCCATCGTCAACCGACGCCCCTCCGCATCGCCGGTCGCGGCGAAGAGACCTTTTTTTGTCTTCGGATTAAAGAGACGGTGCAATTCGAAGCGGATCCCGGTGTGTGAAATGGAGATACCGAGCTGCTTCGCCGCGACTGGCTCGAGGGTGTGAGCCTCGTCAAAGATCAAAAAGTCGTTTGGAAAGAGAAAGCCCTCTCCACCTTCGGAAAATTCGGGTTGTCCCCCCAATAGCGTAAAAAAGAGCGTGTGATTCAGGACGAGGACATCGGCATCGATGACTTGTTTTCTAACCTCCTGGTAAAAGCAATTGCCCTCCGGCCCGCAGCGTCTTGCGGTGCAGGCGAAAGATTCGCTGGCAACCTGGCCCCAGACTTTTGGTGATGGCGAAAAATCGAGGTCGGCGAGGCTGCCGTCAGCGGTCGATTCGGCCCACTGCTGGATAGCGCGGAGTTCCTCAAACTCAGAGGAAGTGAAGAGGTCGCCACCGCTCCCAAGAGCGATCTGGAGTCGACGAGGGCAGAGGTAATTCCGCCTCCCTTTCATCAGGAGCGCGGTGAAGGGCTCATCGAAGACCGATTGCAGCAGCGGAATATCTTTGTGAATGAGCTGCTCCTGGAGATTGATCGTATGGGTCGAAATGATCGCTTTGCGCCGCTCCGCGAGCGCGTGCTTAACGGCTGGGGCCAAGTAAGCAAGAGACTTACCGACTCCCGTTCCAGCCTCGATCACGATCGGGTGGCTGTGCTGCAACGCCCTCGCGACGGCGACTGCCATCTGCTGCTGTTCGCGCCGGTATTCGAAGTCATCGAGCGTGGAGAGAGCCCCATTTTCACCAAAAAAAGCGGAGGTCTCTTCGGGTAAGTTGCCGGCGAGCGGGCCAGACTTCCCGTCCATTTCTGAAAGTGAAATCACGGCGAAGGAGATTTTGGACGAAACCTCGCCGGGGTCAACTTTTCACTTGTTCACCTGGCTGCCCAAAACAGGAAAGCGAGACCTCATCCCCGACAGCGAGAACAGAGTCTGTGTCAGCGTGGCAGATCCACACCGCGTCCTGATCGGTGCCTTTGCTTGGAGTCACCCGGATCTCCTGGATTAATCCCTGCTGGTGGACCGAGATCACTCTTCCACCTAGCTGAGTCTCCTTCGCTTCTCCGGCAGCCAAACCCATTGATTCGGGCCGAATCAGGCGGACTTCGCCCGATACGGGATCGGTCACCTCATTGATCGGTCCGAAGCGCTCCGCACAGTAGCGCGAGGCCGGCTCCCGGTAGATCTGCTCGGGAGTGCCTGTCTGGATCAGTTTCCCGGACTCGAGGATCGCGACCCGCCCCGCGAGTACAAGCGCATCCTCCGGATCGTGAGTCACAAGCAAAGCGGCCTGCCCGAGATCGCGGAGCAGCCCACCAACTTCCTCGCGGAGAGAGCGTCGCAGAGCCGTGTCCAGGTGGCTGAATGGTTCGTCGAGCAAGAGCAATCGAGGTGACGGGGCGAGAGCCCGCGCGAGCGAGAGTCGCTGCCTCTCGCCGCCGGAAAACTCGTGTGGGTAACGCCGCTCGGTCCCACCGAGCCCAACGAGGTCAAGGCACTCCGCGATCCGGGCGGGGTCTTTCCGATTCAAGCCATACCCGACATTGGCCCCGGCAGTGAGGTGAGGAAAAAGGGCCCCTTCCTGGAAGACCAGGCCGAGCTGCCTTTTCTCGGGTGGCAGGTCTCGGCCAGGACAGTTGTCGCCTGCAATCCACTGCCCACTGAGCCCGACAGATCCGCCGTCGGGTTTCTCGAGACCAGCCGCGAGCCGCAGCATGGTCGTTTTGCCACTCCCGCTCGCTCCAATCAGGGCAAGAATTTCTTCGCCCTCAAGTTCGAGCGAGACTTCGTCCACAGCGGGGCGAGGCTGGCGCGGGTATTGGCGCGAGACGCGCTCGAATGTCAGCAGCGAGTCAGTCATCGGACCGGTAAAAGAAACGATTCATGATCGCTACCCCGATCGCTCCACATGCGACAATGAGCAAGCTCGGGACGGCGCAGGCATCAAACTTAGTCTCTTTTGCAAAGCTGAATGCCGAGGTCGCAAGTGTTTCAAAATTCACCGGCCTGAGCACAAGCGTGAGGGGCAATTCTTTTAGCAGATCAATAAAAAGCAGCATCGCTGCCGCAAGAATAGCACCCCGCATCAGAGGGAGGTGGACACGTCGGAGAGTGGCTCCAGGTCCACGCCCGAGGACTCTCG
>JBCCBR010000225.1:0-6291 GCA_039033935.1 Verrucomicrobiota bacterium | reverse complement strand
TCGACCACGAGGATCGGCGTTGGATCGCTGCAGGGTTGGCGAAGTGGATCGAGCACTCTTCGGACAATGAGAGTGAGCATCGCGAACAGAAGAGTGTAGCTGCCCAAGTCTATGCAGAGAGTGGTCTCAGTCGGAAAGACCTGGATCAATGGGCCAGTTTTGAAGAAGCAGTCGGAACTGAGGAAGCGGCTATACTGGTCTGGATTGGGCTGCGGGAGTTGGAAAAAACGATGGGGAGCGAAGGTATTTCACGGCTTGCGCGAGCCACCGTGATTCAGCGGGTCAGCCGAGTCGACAGTCGAGCGATGTGGTGGGATCTGTTGCACCCGGTCGATCGGGCTTTTGCGACGTCTACCGGGATGGATCTGGATCAGTTCTTCGATCGCTGGGTCGCAGCGCTTGAGGAACTTCAGCCCAGCAGCGAGGCCTCAGAGGATCCGGAGACAGTCGGTTAGGAATGAAAGTTTTTCCGATTCTGCTGTGGAAGGAGTGGCTCGGGCTGAGACCCTTTGCCGGGTTCCTCATGGTCTTTTTTGTTTTCGGCCTGGTGATGTCTCACGCGGTCGAATTCATCGACGAATACCCACTTGTCGAGAGTGTGCTGCAGTATGCGGGATTTTCGACGTTTTTCGGTTTCCTTTGGTGTTTGATCGTGTCGGTCGGAGTTTTAGTTAGGGAGAAAGATGGAGAAACACTGACTTATCTCGACGGGCTCCCCGTCTCTCGATCTTCGGTCTATGTTGCCAAATGGGTAGTGGCCTTCTTTATCATTATTGGATTCAGTATCTTGTTGTTCCTCGAGACCTGGCTCTACGATCTCTTGTCTCGAACCAGCGTTTCGGAACCGACGCCATGGCACCAGGTGTGGACTTACTGGGCATTGGATACCTTTTTGATCGCCTTCTTTCTTTCGGTGTTGTTTCCGCTCAGCTTTCTGAGGCGTTGGATCTTTGTGACAGTTGGAGGGTACATCTGGCTGTCGCTTTTTCTCAAAGGTGCTCAGGTTCCGTATGCCGCGCTCTTTGATCCCTTCCAGCTGATCGAGACGCCCCAGGCGCCAGAAGATCCTTGGCCAATCCCTTGGGCTCACCTCGCAGTCTTGACTGCAATTGCGATTCTGGGGTGGATTTGCGGGTTGATCCTTTTTAACTGGAGAGCACACCGATTTGGAAAGTTGTGGCGTGGGCTCGTCGATAGTTGGGTTGGGAAGTCGGTAGGGTGTCTCGGAATCCTCGCGATTGTCATCGTCGTGATCGGGCTCGGGTTTTTGCTGAGCATTGTCGATGAAGAGCCTGAGGACTTTCATGAAGGGCTGGCGGCGAGCGATGTTCGCGACACGCTGGTCGGCAAAAATGAGATCCTGACGAGGCAGACCCGTCATCACGAGTTTGTCTACCGGCTCGGCGACGCCAAGCGTGTCGAGAGACTGGCGGATCAAAGTGATGCCGCGTATCGCCGGGTTGCCGAACTGATGCAGCTACCAGCAGACCAGCGAGAGGGCCGAATCGTCGTCGATCTCTCGAGCCCCCTTGCAGCGCATAACGCTGGGCAAGCTTACTGGCAAAAAATCCGGATGCGAATCCCGAGAAAGGCACCGACTGAGGAGGCGGTCGCAATTCTCGGTCACGAATTGGCACATGTTTTTGCCGATCAGATCACCGATAGTCGACTTTCTGAATCGTTCAATGAGACTCGTTGGTTTCATGAGGGAATGGCGAGCTGGGTTGAGTATTCGCTGTTCCGCAGCGCAGAAGCTGCGCTTGGTTTCGAGCGCCAGCTCGCACTGGCGAGTTATTGGGATGAAGTAGACTTCAGCGAAATGGTCAATGATGTAGAAGCTTCGGAGATCCGTGACCCGTTTTTGGTCTACCCGGCGGGTTGGCTCTGGGTTGATTCTGCAGAAGACGTTTACGGGGAGGATGTCGTGGCTCGCCTGCTTCGCTCGATTGCACGGAAAGACGCGGCGAGAAAACTGACTGGACTCTCCTACTGGCGGGAGGCCTGTCTCGGCGCGGATCTCGATTTGGAAAGGATTCGAGCGCGGTTCCGTTCGCGATTGCAGGATCTCGAAAAGAAGCATGTCCGGGAGTCAGCGAACTATCACGAAGTCACGGACGGAGTGGCGCTTCGAAAAGGAGCCGAGGTCGTGATCCGTCCGCAATGGCCAAATCCCGGCCCCTCGGGTTGGCCTGCTGGTGCGAAGGGGCACTGTCGAGTGCGGTCGCGGGTCGACGATGCACCGGGACAATGGCGAATGGCGAAGATGGATGAGGCTGGGAATTTTGCAGTCCCGGCGATTTCGTTTCTGAGGCCACGCCTGCAGTTTCAAGTTGGGATACAATTTCCCGGCGAACCAGTCTCGATCACTTTTGGTGAGTGGGTCGAGGTTTCGATTGCGGCGGACGAATGAGAGGGGGCTCCACCATCGCGATTGTTGCGGCGCTGCAATGGGTTGGATTGGCTGGAGCCCAGCAGATTCCGATCAGCGATATTGACGAAATCAGAAAGCTCAGCGCAGTCGAGGCCAAGGCGGGCCTGCTTGTTGCTGTCGAAGGGGTAGTCACGTTTGTGGATCCCCCGAGTACGGTTTTTTTCGAAAGTGAAACCGGTGGCACTTTTTTTCGGCTGGGTGGCAATAAAGCACCACAGCTCGGAGACCGGATCGCAGTGATTGGGAAGACCTTCCCGGGGCTCTATCTGACTGGAATCGAGGACGCTGGGTTTGTTGTTTTGTCTACCGACCAACCAATCCCGGCGAAACCAGCAACGCTCCCCTTACTGAAATCGGGCCGGGTTCACTACGAGCAGGTCCACGTCACGGGCCGGGTGCGTCAGGTCGAGCCGGTCGGAGAAGCTCAGACTCGTTTGGTGCTGGCGGTCGATGGTGAGCGGATCGAGGCGGTTATCGAATCGAGTTTGCGCCAGCCAGAACACGAATGGATCGGGGCCCGCGTGCAAGTGCGTGGGCTCGCTGCTGGAAGCATCAACCCAGCGCGCCAGCTAGTTGATCCCTATCTGCGTGTCAGCAACTGGGGGGTGGTCGAAGTTCTCGAAAAACCAATTGATCAGGCAGGTTTGCGAGAGGTTTCTCCTGATGACTTTCTCCAGTTTCAGCTGAGTCAGGATTCGAGCGAACGAGTCAGGCTCGCCGGGATTTGGCTGGGAAGTGTCGACGGAAGAGTTGAAGCGATGCGAGGGGTAGAGCGGGCCGTTCTCGTGGAAGCGGCCAAGCCAGTCGCTGGAAAAGCTGAGTGGAAACTGGGCGATGAGATCGTCTGGATCGGCTTTCCCGAGATGCGAAACGGTGCTGCCATCCTGGCCGATGCCGAACCGATCTCAAGAGAGGAGAGAGGCGTTTCGCCCTCCCCAGTCGTGATTGATGCGGCGGCGTTGGAAGACGGGTGGGTCGGGCTGCAGTCAGATTTTGTGCGAGTCAGTGGTCGAGTCCTCGATCGCTTTTCCTCTGGTCAGGGCGACGGGATCGTGCTTGAGACGGTTGGGGGGACGATTCCTGTCCGACTGAAGCGACCGGCGACTTTACCGAGCTGGGTAGCCCCGGGAATCGAGCTCGATGTCCTTGGGATCTGTCGGGTCACTGAGACAAGCGGGTCTGGCTACCGAGTCGTGGCTGAATCAGTTGAGTTGCTCGGTCTTGATCAGGATTCCTTAGTCTTCCGGGCTGCCCCGAGTTGGTGGAGTCGCGAGCGCCTAGCCCTTGCCGCAGCTGGCTTGGGAGGCTGCGTCTTGCTGGGGGCCCTCTGGATCGGCTTGCTGCGTCGTCAGGTCCATCGACAGACCCGAGCCATTCGCGAGAGCATCCAGCACGAGGCAATGCTCGAAGAGCGCCAGCGGATTGCACGGGAATTCCATGACACCTTGGAGCAGGATCTGACGGGCCTGTCTCTGCAACTCGATACGGCTCTCGCGGTTGATCGAGAGCGGATTGACGAGCCGCTCTCGACCTCGCGCAAGCTTGTGCGGAGGATTCAGACCGAAACACGCGACCTCGTCTCCGAGCTGCGCGCCGATCGGCGGGGTGTTGGAAAAATTGCCGATGCGATTGGCGAGGTCGTTGGTCGTGTCGGCGATCTGGAGCGGGTATCAGTCGAGCTGATCACCGAAAGTGAAGCACTTATCTCCGAGCGTCGACTCCACCATCTCCGCATGATCCTGACCGAATGTCTTACCAATATTCGAAAGCATGCGGACGCCGAAAGAGTTCGGGTAGAGCTTGCTGAGTCTGGAGACATCGTCACGCTTCGCGTGGTCGACGACGGTGTCGGCTGCGATGTCGATGCTGACACCCGCGGCGTCGCGGGGCATTTTGGTTGCATCGGAATCCGCGAGCGTGCGTTGCGGATTGGCGGTGAAGTTGAGTGGCGCTCAGAGAAAGGAGCGGGCACTGAGTTTAGGCTGGTTTTCCCAGTGGCCGAGCAGGATCCTCAGACATGAGCGTTCGGACACGCATTCTCCTGGTCGATGACCATTTTGTGGTCCGGAGCGGGCTGGCGGCATCGCTCGGGCTCGAATCAGATTTTGAGGTGACCGCAGAGGCCGACTCTGTACTCGGAGCTCTCGAGATTTGCTCACGAGAGCAGTTTGACGTTGTCCTACTCGATCTGCAGCTACCCGACGGTTCCGGACTGGACGCGATTGAACCGATCCTAAATTGTCAGAAGGAGGCCGCTGTGCTGCTTTTTTCGACTTTTGTGAGAGTAGACGAAATTGATCGGGCGATGACAGCCGGTGCCTCGGGTTTCGTTGCTAAATCAGTCGATCGCGATGATTTGATCAGGGCAATTCGCGCGGCGGTAGCGGGGCGCGAAGTGTTATCCGACGACCTCACGGACCAACTGCGGGTGTTGCGAAGTGGACCTGCCATCACAGAGCGGGAGCGAGATATTCTCGCGCTGGTAACGAAATAAAGCATCGCGGAAGACACTGTGAAGCGACACATTAGTAATGTGCTTCAGAAGTTTGGAGTGAGCGACCGAGCCGAAGCTACCGCCGAGGCAATCAGGCGGGGGATTATCGAGGTGTGAGGCAGCGATCGGGCGGTGTTTGCCTGTTCGTGATGGAAGCGCGGGTTCTCCAACCCGCGATGAGAGGCCATTCTCAGTCGATACTGACGCGGGTTGGAAAACCCGCGCTCTTGTGACTTGGTCTGCCGCAGACAGGTGAGGTCCGGCAGCGCGATGCCCCCGCGATCGAGCTACCCCGAAAGTGGTAGTCGGCGGAGCACGACTTGTGGCATTTTCTCAGGCAACCTATTCATTGTGAGGCAATTCCTTCATTTCACTTTGACCCTGATGTCCGCTTTCGCCGGCATTTCAGCGATTGCGGAAGAGCCGCGCCTCGTCCTTAAGCTCGACTTCGAAGGTGAAGCCTGGAAAGAGCATCGCTCCGAGGGGCCTCGTTCTCCACAGTTTGAGGATTTCGATCCGGGTAACCTCAGTCGAAAGTTCGGTTCGAAAAGCAGTTGGGTCGAGCGCGCCGATTCTGAAGACCTTCGTTTTGGGATCGGCGACACCATCACGATGGAGTGCTGGGTCAAAGTAGAATCCATCAACGACGGGGCGATGGCCTACCTGATTGGCAAAGGTCGACATCCGCGGCAAGAGGGCGGCACCGGACAGACTCAAAACTACGCGATGCGTCTCAAAGGCAGTGGGAGTGGTGCGAAGCTCGGATTCCTCTTCTCAAGCGAGCGAGAAGGGCCCAATAGCTCGCGCGATTGGCACCGCTGGGAGAGCACTCGGCTGGTTCCGAAGCAGGGCTGGCATCATGTTGCGATCCGCTACACATTCGGAGACGAGGAGAGTCTCATTGCCTACATCGATGGGCGAGCGACTGAGGGGACGTGGGATATGGGTGGAGCGACCGATCGTGCCCCGGTAGAAACTGAGGAGGCACTCATGATCGGAACGGGGCATGTCCGTGGAGGTGCTGAAACCTTTCGAGGCTGGCTTGATGAAGTTCGAATCTGGAGAGGCGCTCTGAGTGACGAAATTCTGAAGGACCGTTTTACCTTTGCGCCACCACCGACTCAACTAACCGAAGCGATGGTGCCTCCCGGCGAAGTACTGATGCAGATCAGTGAGAAAGGGGTGCCGGTGCAGGTGGGGTGGCCTGAGTATCCGATCGTGACCGAAACCTACCGCGAGCGGGCCTTTGGGATATTCGAATTACCACATCGTTATGTTGGCACTGGGGTGAGGGGAGATCGTGCCAATCCGACGCATCTTCGTCTCGCCGCTCATGTTGTTTTTCCGGAAGGCACTCATCGACTGC
>JBCCBR010000224.1:0-6293 GCA_039033935.1 Verrucomicrobiota bacterium | reverse complement strand
GACCGCGCGGATCGCATCGACTTTGATCTGGCGAGACTTCGATTCGGGTTCGACCAGCGCCGTGGTCGCTGATCTCAACTTGCCGAGAGAGGTTGCTTCTTTTCCTGGCTGGACCGGATTGACCATTTCGACTAGGCGAATCGCGAGCCGACGTTTCCCGCTTCCGGCAGGGCCTGTGATGAGATAGGCGTGGGAAAGCCGGTCTTTTTCGCGAGCCGACTCCAACAGCTCGAGAGCGCGATCGAAACGAAAACTCATGATCCAGTGAGGCTGCGGCGCCGAGCCACCTTGCATCTTTCGAGCGGTCGCCTAGTCTTGTCGACCAGATTTTAGCTGCCACAGCAACAATGCCAGAAAATCCCACCATTTCCTTCGCATCCCGTGAAAACAAAAAGGCTGTCGAGAGCGACCTGCTACTCGCTCCCAAGTTCGACGACCATGGTCTGATCGTCGCGATTGCCCAGGATGCTGACACTCATGAGGTGCTCATGGTCGCCTACATGAATGAGGAATCTCTGCGCCAGACCATCGAGATTGGCGAGGCCGTTTACTTTTCGCGCAGTCGCCAGACCCTCTGGCACAAGGGAGCCACTTCGGGGCACACTCAGGTCGTTGAAAAGATCCTCACCGATTGCGATCAGGATGCCCTCGTCCTCAAAGTCCGCCAGCACGGCCCGGGCTGCTGCCACGCCGGATACCGCTCTTGCTTTTACCGGAATATACAGGAGGCCGGCGACCCGGTAGTCTTGGGGCCTGAGATTGAAGAGAAAGCCTACGACCCTGAGAGGGTCTATCAGTCTTGAATTTTGGCTCAGATTGCAGCCTCGAACCCTTCCTGACTCTCGACTGACATGGTTAAATTCAAGCTCATCGCCGCGCTCGTTTTCGCAACGATCATCGCCATCATTATCTTTCAGAACACTGAGCCGGTAGAGACCCGGTTGCTCTTCTTCACAGTGACGACGCCAAGGGCTGCCCTGCTCGCGTTTGCGGCGCTGCTCGGATTTGGGCTCGGCATCATTGCTTCACTGCTAGTGACGCGGCGGGCTGCTAAAAAGGAGAAAGATCTCGAGATCAAGTAGATCAGCTTCGCTCTGTCAATTTTGCCCCTGTCGCAATCCCCTGAATTATGAAATCCCGCTGGTCCGATAGCCAAGCCCGAAAATTCAAAGGTGACCTCGGCAAACGGGTCTACACCTCTCGATTGCTGGGCGAAGACCCCGAGCTGGTGCTTCATGGAGGGGGCAACACATCGGTCAAAACGACTGAAAAAGACTTTTTTGGCGACTCAGTCGAGGTCCTCCACGTCAAAGGATCTGGCTGGGACCTCGGCACGATCGAAGCCCCCGGTTTTGCCCCGGTGCGGATGGATACGCTCCTCAAGCTGGCGACTCTGGAGCAGCTCAGCGACACCGAGATGGTGCGACAGCAGCGCGCCGGCATGCTTGACCCGGCCGCTCCCAACCCATCGATCGAAGCGATCCTCCACGCGATCATTCCGCAGAAGTATGTCGACCACACCCATGCCAATGCGGTGGTCGCCTTGACCAATCACAAATCCGGCAAGCAAGCAGTCGCCGAGGTGTATGGCGAGCGAGTCATCACGATTCCCTACGTGATGCCTGGATTCGACCTCGCCAAAGCGGTCGCCAAGGCGCTTGCCAAAGTGGACGATCCCTTTGCTCTCGAAGGCATCATTTTGATGAATCACGGCATCTTCACGATGCACGACGATGCCCGCAAGAGTTATGAATTGATGATTCAGCTGGTGACGGAAGCCGAGCTCTACCTTTCGTCTCGCATTGGAAAGACCGTTACTTTTCCCAAAGCGAAGGTCGAGCCGGACCTGCTCGCCTTATCTGAAATCCGTCAAATCGTCTCGCACCAGAGAGGGTGCGCGGTGATTGCTCGACTCGATGACACCCCCGAGGCGGCGGGTTTCGCAAGCCGTCCGGAAGTGGCCAAAATCGCCAGTCGCGGTCCGCTGACTCCGGACCATACCATCAGGACCAAGCGTGTCCCGGCAATTCTGGGCCCCAAACCAAACCGAGATTTGGAGAAGTATGCGGCCGACTACGAAAAGTATTTCGAAAAGTATAATCAAGGAGAGAGCATGCTCCCGCCCGATCCACGCTGGGCCGTCTGGAAAGATCAGGGCGTGATCAGCTTTGGGGCAACAGTCTCTGAAGCAGACGTGGTCGGTGATATTGCCCATCACACCTGGAGGACGATTTCGCAGGCTGAAGCTGCCTTTCCCGACGAAGGAGGCTGGAAACCCCTCCCCGCTTCAAAACTATTCGAAATCGAATATTGGGAGTTGGAACAAGCCAAGCTCAAAAAAGGTGGGGCTGCGCCGGTGCATCTGGGCAAAGTGGCGATCGTGACGGGCTCGGCCGCTGGGATCGGATTCGCTTGTGCGGAATCCCTTGCTGAACAGGGAGCCAAGGTCATCGGGATCGATCTCAATCCGGAAATCGAGTCCCAGATGGCTAGTATCGGAGGGATTGGGGTGGTCGCTAATTTGACTGACGAAGCGGCAGTGCGCGCAGCAGTTGAGAGCACAGTGCGGCAGTTCGGCGGCCTCGACATTCTGGTCAGTAACGCTGGCATTTTCACCGCCGGTGCCTATCTCGAGAATCTGGAGCAGTCCAACTGGGACAAGTCGATGGCGGTCAATCTGACCAGTCATCAGATCCTCCTCAAACAGACGATTCCCTATCTCAAGAACGGCGTGGATGGAGCGATCATCCTGGTCGGTTCGCGAAACGTGAACGCACCTGGAGCGGGTGCCGCGAGTTACAGCTGCGCCAAGGCTGGGCTGACCCAGCTTTGCCGGGTGGCATCGCTCGAGCTCGCGCCCTTTGGAGTCCGCTGCAACATCATTCATCCCGATGCCGTTTTTGATACGAAGCTTTGGACCCCGGAAAACCTGAAACGCTCCGCCGAGCGCTATGGCATGACGGTCGAGGAATACAAAACTCGCAACCTCATGAAAACCGAGATCAAATCCAAAGATGTCGGCAACATGGTCTCAGCCATGGCGAGTCCCCTCTTTGCCAAAACGACCGGAGCACAGGTGCCGATCGACGGCGGAAACGACAGGGTGATCTGAGCGGAGTTGGCTTCGGTCGAGAAAAGGCGCGCGGTGTGATTTTTCGTCTTTGCGAAAGGATCAGGAAGGAGACGATTTCTTTCTCAGGTTGCGACGGCTCTGCCGACAGCCGAGACGGCTATCCTCCATTTACTCCGCCGGAGAATAGCCGTCCCGGCTGTTCATCGAAGCCCGAGCATCCTATCATCCGAGTCCCACCTGCGATCACTTCATCAGAAAGGCATCGCTCTGGACTAGCTCGTGAATCGCCGCGCGAAAAGAGCCGCCACTCTCCTGCAGCCGCGTCACCATAGCGACGAGAATCTCGCGGTCGACCGGCTCGGGTATTCGACCGGTAGCGTAGGTGAATAGTTTTTCCGAAAATCCCAAGAAAAACCGATCATCCATCGCTCGAAGGGCATCGCGGAACTCATTGATATCGGAAAAATCCTCCCCATTTGGGAGTCTCCCGCTCGGGTCGATCCGAGTTTCATCGTTCTTCGGCCAATGGCCAACTTCGCCATCCTGATACTCGCGCCAATGACCGACGACCCCGAAATTTTCCAAGGCGAGACCGTAGGGGTCGAGACGTGAGTGGCAGCTCGCACAGCTCTTGATCGAGCGATGCTGTTCGAGACGTTCCCGCACCGTCAGTCGCTCGCCCTCAACATTCGGCTCGACCTCTCCGACATTCGGCGGCGGCGGATTGGGCGGGTCATTGAATAGGACTTCGAGCAGGTATTTTCCGCGTTCGACTGGTTTGGTGCGATTACCGTCACTCCCCCACTTGTGGACCGCGCCCATCCCGACGAGCCCGCCTCTCGGACTTTCGGCATGCAGTGATACTGGCACGAAGGCTTCATCACTGAGTAGATCTGCCCCCGGAAGATCATACCAGCGAGCGAGGCGCCGGTTTGCCATAGTCCAGTCACTATCGAGCAGGTCCCTGATATCCCCATCCTCACGCAACAGATGTCGGATGAACTCGAGCGGCTCGCGATTCAGATCGTCATTCAAGCCAACTTTGTCATCACCGTAGAATTGTTTGTAAATGCTTCGATCCGGTTCGAAACGATCAAACTCCGCGGCCTTGATCCACTGGGCCGCAAATCCATCAATGAGGGCGTCTGATTTTGGTGAGGAGAGCAGTCGATCCACTTCCCGCGCAAGATTCGAGGCTAAACCTCCCGACCCCGCAGCTGCGATCAGCCCTTCATCCGGCTTGGTCGACCAGAGAAAGTAAGAAAGGCGACTGGCCAGCTCAAATTCGTTGAGTGGACGCGGCGGCCCGTCTCCCGGCTCAAGCAGGTAGAGGAAATCAGGCGAGCAAAGAATCGTCACGATGGCAGCTCGAACACCTTCGAGAAATTCGCCCGACTCTTCCCACTGGGCCAGGGCGACCCGCTCGACTTGCTCAATTTCGCCTTGCTCTACCGGGCGGCGATAAGCCCGCGGCAGCAATCGCGAGATGATGTCACGGAGCAGATCAACCGAACCTTCGCCCCCATCAAAACCGTCGGGGAACAGAATCTTCATACTCCGCGGCGGCCATTCATCGTAGAGCGGCCCTTCCAGCTCGACGTAGTCAATGTAAGTCCGGGGAAAACCACTGGTATCGAGTGTCTTTGGATCGGGGGTGCTATTCATGCCGTAGTGCCCCTCGGCCCATAACTGTGCTTTGACCCGCGAGGCGGCTTCGAAGTCGCCCGCAGTGGAAAACTCCTCCGCCAGCTCACGACCGTTGCGTTCAAAGATATTGTTCGTCACCGAGCTGGTTCGATAGACGGGCCCCAACTGCAGCTCACCCCCGGCAGATGAGTCGAGCTCGGTGATCACCTCGTAAGTCTCAGGCGAATCGATCGATGCTGTTATTTCCTCGTAGAAAAGGTCCCCCTCGCCTTGCCGGGTCACCTTGAAAAACATCGGCTCGTCGCGATCACCAGGGTCGACCCCGATCCGAAAGCGAATCGCATAGCGTCCTGACACAGGTATCATCTGATCGTTGTAGGGGTGCTTCAGCTGGCCGAAGGTTCGCCACCCTGAGCCCCAGGTGATCACTCCGGTTCCGTCTGGACTGATCGATTTGTCCCGAGGTAGATCCCGACTCGGGGATCCGCGGGTCAGCCCGAGATCATAGCGCTCGTATTCGATTCGCTGAGTCACGGTCGGGACCGGCGGGTCACCTGGCTGGATTGCGAGATCGGCGACCCGTTTTGCCATTTCAAAGTATTGATCCAGCAGCGAAGGATCCAGCAACAGGCCTTGACTGACTTTGTGAAACCCATCGATCGATCCATCGGGAGGCAGGACGGTACCCGGATTCTCCTTCGGCGGAAATACAACGCCGAGCAAATCGACCACCGTATTCTCATACTCTGTTCTGGTGAGGCGGCGCAGCAAAGCTCGCCCACCGGTCGCTAAGGCCTGTTCGCGCACGGCACGCAGCTCCCCAGCTACCCATTCCGCGACCAAGGCACGCTCGCCTGCGCTGGGCTGCGGTTTGTCCTCGGGTGGCATCTCCGAGGCATTGATATTGTCCATCACCTCGATCCAGTGCTGGGCTGCCTGGTTATCGAGGAAATCAGGACGGAGTTCTTCGAGATTGAAGCCTCCTTCGCTGTTGAGATTATCGTGACAGTCGAAACAGTAATCGATCAGGATGGATTCGACTTCGTCCCAACTGCCGCTCGAGTCAGTGGGGTTGGCATGGACGAGACCCGACCAAGTCAGAACCAAACCGGTGCCTGCGACCCGGCAAGACGCAAGCACCAGCGCAAAAATCGACCTGTCGATAGGACTCGGGGATTTCAAGACAGAACCAATAATCAGGAAGTGATTTCGCGAATAATTCCCGGTGAATCCTGAAATTCCGCCTCCGCGCGAATCGCCCCCATTTTCCAGGCCATGGTGTGCCAGAGCGACGCGAGCGGCGTCTTTTCGGGCAGGACGACGTGCCCTTGATGATTGACTCCATGGGCAGCGCCACCGAAAAACGCGGTCGGTAGGCGAGTCTTAGAGTGGCCGATCCCCATGCCGCTGGAAAAGCCGAGCATCGTGTGATCAAGCAGAGTGCTGCCATCGACTTCGCGGATCGATTTGAGCCTGTCGAGAAAGCCTGCCCAATGCTTCATGTAGATGGTATCAGCCTTGGCGAGATCTTCGAGTTTGCGGGGATCGTTGTTGTGGTGAGAGAGCGTGTGGT
>JBCCBR010000223.1:0-6296 GCA_039033935.1 Verrucomicrobiota bacterium | reverse complement strand
CTCGACAGAAAATCTTGTCGCCCTTCAAAGTCGGCTCAAAAGGCGAGGTCTCCCATTCGTCGACCGGGTCGACTGGCTGGACATCGTAGTGACCGTAAATGAGAACTGTGGGGCGGTCGGGTTTGGGCGCATTCCGCGCAATCACGATGGGGTGGCGCGAGGTCTCGTGCAATTCGGTCAACATGCCGAAGGAGTTAAATTTCCGGATTAGAAACTCGGCACAATTCCTGACATCGCCGCTGTGTTTGCTGTCGGTCGAGACACTTGGGAATCTCAGAAAATCAAAAAACTCGGTGAGTTGGGGTGTCATGTCAGGATAAAGAACGCCTCAGAACTGGGGAGAAGAACTCTACGCAATCTCGCGCCGCTGTCGAGTCGCCCCTCAGGCGCGGGTCAGTCATACAAACGGAGCGCGAAATTATACTCGATTCCGGTGACTCGATCGAGTTTGAGGAGACGGTTGCTCAGCTGGAGTCGATCATCTCGGGTTTGAGAGCGGTGCCCGTCAATGTGGAAATCAAAGTCGTGCCTGTCGAAGAGGCTGCTGCTCGCGAAGAGATGCCGGTCGAAATAAAGAGTGCGACTCAGCAGGAAGATAAGCCTGCTTCTGGCTGATCTGCAGCCGCCCAATTACAGAATGCTGCCAGGACGATAGGCTTCGGCTTCGGGCATCGTGGCAATTAAATCCGCCACTTTGGTCGTGAACTGATCAATCTGTCGCGCGACTGCTCCGGCATTGGCACTGCCTTCGCTGAGGGCGTTTTCGAGTTCGGTCGCTGTCATCCCGAGCCGTCCATCGGCAACCAGTCGGTCAATCAGATCGTTGCGGTCACACTCGCCTGAGCGGTAGGCGGCAGCTGCGGCAACAGCTTGTTCTTTGATTACCTCATGAGCCGTCTCACGCCCGATCCCGCGCTTGACCGCTTGCATCATGATAGTGGTGCTGAGGAGGAAAGGAAGGTAGTGGCGATTCTCCCGGTCGATCACGGCGGGATACACGGTCAATTGATCGAGGATCGTGATGGTGGTCTCGAGCAATCCGTCGAGCGCGAAAAAGGCATCTGGGAGCATGACGCGGCGGACCACGGAGCAGCTCACGTCGCCTTCGTTCCATTGATCGCCTGCGAGCCCGCTCGCCATGGTGAGATAGCCGCTCAGGATCGTTTTGAATCCGTTGACTCGCTCGCAACTGCGAGAGTTCATCTTGTGCGGCATGGCCGAGGAACCGACCTGCCCTTTCGCAAAACCCTCACTCGCGAGCTCGTGGCCGGCCATGATCCGGAGCGTTGTCGCAAAGCTGGAGGGCCCACTGGCGAGCTGGTCGAGCAGGCTGACGACTTCGAGATCGAGGCTCCGCGGATAGACTTGACCGACGTTGGTGAAGAGATTGGCGAAGCCGAGGTGCTCCGCGACCCGCTCTTCGAGCTGGGCTACTTTTTCGGCGTCGCCATCAAATAAGCTGAGCTGGTCAAGCTGTGTCCCCACTGCACCCTTGAGCCCGCGGCCGGGGTAACTTTGCTTGACCGCGTCGAGGCGTTGCGCGGCGATCAGCAACTCTTCGCCTGACATGCTGAGCCGCTTTCCAAAAGTGGTGATCTGCGCGGCGACGTTGTGAGTGCGGGCGGTGATGACGAGTTCGCGATGCTGATCGGCCAAATCGGCAAGTCGCTTCAAGACAGCCCCGACCTTGGTCGCGATGACATCGAGTGAGCGTCGCACCTGGAGTTGCTCGACATTCTCGGTGAGGTCGCGGCTGGTCATCCCTTTGTGGATGTGCTGGTGGCCGGCGAGCGCGCAAAAGCTGTCGATCCGGGCTTTGACGTCGTGTCGCGTTTCGCGCTCGATTCGGTCGATCTCGGCAAGATCAATCTGGTCAATGACCGACTCATAGGCAGCGATTGCCTCTGCCGGGATATCGAGCCCGAGCTCACGCTGGCCTTTCATCACCGCGATCCAGAGCTCTCGCTCGAGGCGGATTTTTCCTTCCGGCGACCAGATCGCCTTCATTGGATCGGTCGCGTAGCGTTCTGCGAGAATGTTAGGAATCATAGGGCGGCAAATAGGTCGCGGAAAAAAGCTCGGAAAATGGAATCTGGATGAGACTCAGTTCGAAGTGCTGGGCGGCTCTTGCAGGTTATCGACATCTCCGATCGTACGAAGATACTCGTAGGAGTAGAGGCCCGTCTTATGCCCGTCAGAAAAGTGAAATAGGATGGCGTAGCCGCCGACAAGCTGCCAGCTGTTGATCGTGACGCCGGTAAAGTCGACGCCTTTCTGATCGCCTGATATTGGGTTGCCGAGCAGGTCAGTTTCCCCCTGGGTCTCGGCGCTGGGGGACAGGGCGCGGAGTCGATCCATCGGGAAGAAATCTTCTCGATCATCGCTCCAGCGAATCGCGATCTGGTCTCCGACGGCCTGGATATCTGCGACGTTCAGCATAGGTGCCACTCTGTAGCATCGAATGCAGTCCCTGTCTTTCCAGACTCTTGCTCTTACTCCTGATCTTAATCGTGCTCCTGATCCCGCCGCTAGTAGCAGCCGCCCTGCGAGAAGTCCGTCATCTGAGAAAAACTGAAATTCGAAATCACCCGCCAAACAAGGCCTTCAAAAAACCCGGCTTAGACTTTCCGCTTTCGGCGGTCCCCTGAAATCCCTCGGGCAACTCATGGCTCTCCAGCAGAGTATTGAGATAGTCCTCAGTGACCGGGCAGGTTTCGAAATCCTCTCCCAGCAATTCTCTCAGTTTCCTGATCGCCTCTTCCCGGGTGTCGCCGGTGTTGGTCTCATGGCGAGTCCAGAAATCATTCCACCAGTCTTCCGGCATCACCTTGGGACCGTCGTATTCAGTGGTGCGACCCGTTTCTCCATGGACCACAAGACTGCCGACAGCATCACCTGCCTCGTAGATCCGATTGATCTGGGCAGCAATGTCAGCAACATCATCAGCCGAAACGACACCGTTCGAGGTCGCCTTGTAATACTGCACGGTGACCCGCACCGGAAAACGCTCGTCACGCTCGATTGGCAGGTCGTCGATCTCGGTAAAGGGTCCCTCGAGCTCCCCGTGGCCTATCACAGCGTCTTCAACATCGGATGACATCGGAGCAGCGGGGACTGCTTCGGCGACAGCGAGGAGTTCTCCACCAAATGCGTCCCCGACTACGGGGGGCATCGGATTGCGCTGTTTCAGGGGGATTTGGATGAGCATGACAAGATTGAGATCGCCTTCGTCTGCCGCCGTCGCGGTTGGCTGCTCGGTCGCATTTTCTGATTCGGGTTCGCCTCGCTCTTCAAAGTCGCTTTTGCGTTCGCCGGTGAGGCTGGCCCGCTCGCCGTTGGCGTTAAAAAAGAGACGTTGTCCCCAGGCGTTCCCTTCGGAGAAGGCATCCCGCTGGTTGTCGATCACAGTGACGCTGGTCCCTCCGCGCGTCACCAGGAGCGTCAACACCGCCGGATCTCCGGCGAAGGACTGATAATTAAACAGCACCGGATTGAATGTCGCCGAACCTTCCTGGGGAATCGGCAAAAAGCAGGCCTGGGCGCTCACCAAAACTTTGCTGTCTCGTTTTGGTGCGTAAAGACTGCGACGGCCGTCTCCACGCCACGAGCCCGGATCGTGAAGGTAGAGGGTGGGGTTTTTGAGAAATTCCTCCAGGGTGATCGAGCGAAGCTCGCTTCCCGCTTCATTGCCGACGAGGAGGGTGAAGTCTTCTGGAGCAAGGTCAGCGGTTTTGTCAGTGAAGTTTGGATATCGGATCACCGGCATGCAGTGGACCGACTGGCCGTCTCCATTTTCCTGGGGCACGGCGACCTGGATCGTCATGTCGCTGATGTTTGGGCCGACGGAGGAGTTTTTGAATCGACCAGTATCTTCCCATGTCAGGCTGAGGACTTGCAGCCCATGCTGGCCGACGATACTCCGGACTTCCGGGTTCGTCGTCATGTTGGCTGTGTCGAGGACGGTCTGACGGTAGTCTGCCATGAGAGAGGGCGCGTTGGCTGCGAGCAAAAATGCGGTCACCTGGAATAGTCTTAGTCTCATGCCTTTTTAACGGTCCGCTGAAACAAATACTGTCATGAACTTGTAAAAATGGAGATCGCGGCTCAGGTTCGCGCGAAATTCTGCTGTATGAAAGTCGCCAAAGATGGGATCCGCTCGATCGTCCGGATCGGTTATGACGGGCGGGTCCACAAGACCTTCCGCGGCACCGACCGGGAGGCTCGATTTGAGAACGAGATCCGAGTGCTGCAAGTGCTGGAGGAGCGCGGTTGCGACTTTGTCCCACGCTACCTCGACAGCGATCGGGAGTCTTTGACGCTGGTGACGACCAATTGCGGATCTCCAGTCGAGAACACGATTACCGATGCCAAGGCAAAAGAGATATTTGACCGGATCGAGAATGAATACGGGGTCGTCCACGATGACCCATTTCCGCGCAACATCACCTACGACAACCGGGCTGGTTACTTCTGCGCGATCGATTTCGAACTCGCGACTGTGCTGAAAGACCCAACTGGCCTTGAGGCCACCAACAAAACTGAAGAGACCCAATTCCGCTGCCTCGATTGGTCCGGACTTTCGATCAGCGGGAAACGCAAGTCTCGCAATCAGGACAGCTTGTCGGTCTTTATTTCGGCGGACGGATGGGCCGAGGAATCTAATCTCAAGGGGCATCAATGCATTGATCTGAGTGGCGTGATTTTTGTGGTTAGCGACGGCATGGGTGGACAGGCCGCCGGCGAAGTTGCCTCTGAAATGGTGGTCAAGGATTTGAGGAAATTCTTGCCGGCCTATCTTGGGGACTTTCATGGTGGCGAGAATCTTGAGGGTGTCCTTGAGGACGCGGTGAACTCACTCCACGAACACGTAGAAACCGTTGGGCAAAGACGGCCTCACCTCACCGGGATGGGCGCTACCCTGGTTTGCGGTCTTTTTCACCGAAGTACGGTGACCTTCGCCCATGTTGGGGACAGTCGTTTTTATCGCTTTCACGATGGCGAATTGACTCAGCTCACTCACGATCACACCTACCTCGGGAGCCTCTTTCGAAGAGGAAAAATGACCGAGCTGGAGATGCGGACTCACCCTCGTCGAAACGTGTTGGAGCAGGCTATCGGAGGCGGGTGTCAGATCGTCACGCCGCAGGTCGATTCGGCCCGGATCGAGTCGGGGGACTGGTTTCTGATCTGTTCCGATGGGGTCATCGACGGACTCTGGAATAAGCACATCTCAAGGGTCTTCGAAGAGGCGACCGCTGAGGACACGCCAGTTGAGGATGTGGCCCAGAGGATTTCCGACTGGGCATGTGAAGAAAGTGGGATGGACGACACGACTTTGTTTGTGGTGCGGGCGGTCTGAGCTTTTGCGTCCTCGTCCTCGTCCGTCGGACTCGGTGTGAAGGTGGAAGGTGTGAAGGTGTGAAGGTGTGAAGGGCCTGCCCTCCGTAGCCTCGCTTTTCTAAAGCGGGGTGGGGGGTGCGCGATTGGGAGGTGGAACTGCTGCCCCGTTTTTGCAAACGCGGCTACAGGCTTCTGCGGAAAAGTCGGGGACTGCGATTCGCCTCAATGTAGCCTCGCTTTCCCAAAGCGGGGCGGGGTTGCGCGTTTGGGAGGAGGAACTGTTGCCACGTTTTGGCAAACGCGGCTACGGGGTTCTGCGGGATGGTCGGGGACTGCTGTTCGCCTGAATGTAGCCTCGCTTTCCTGAAGCGGGGCGGGGCGTTAATGATTGGGAGGTGGTGCTGTTGCCCCGTTTTTGCAAACGCGGCTACGGGCGTCTGCGGGATGGTTGGGGACTGCTGTTCGCCTCAATGTAGCCTCGCTTTCCTAAAGCGGGGTGGGGCTTTCGTGATTGGGAGGTGGAGCTGTTGCCCCGTTTTGGCAAACGCGGCTACGGGGTTCTGCGGAATGGTCGGGGACTGCTGTTCGCCTCAGTGTAGCCGCGCTTTTCTAAAGCGGGGTAGGGGCGTTTATGATTGAGAGGTGGAGCTGTTGCCCCGTTTTGGCAAACGCGGCTACGCGGAACTGCGCTACGTGTGTCGCCTCGCAGCTCGGCCACCTCAACGCCCTTCGCACCTCCGGCAGCGCAGCTGCGCCAATCACAATTCAATCACCAACACTTTTGCATTCCGACCATTCTCTGCCCATTTCTCGCGTCGATTGCTAGGTAGCTCGTGAATATCGCCACTGGGCTGAAATCCATTCGTTTCGAGATACCCACTTGCCTGAGTCGTGAGGGCGATCAGTTTTTCGGCCCGATGGCCTCGGGCACGAGCGATCGCAGCTTCGATCAATTG
>JBCCBR010000222.1:0-6347 GCA_039033935.1 Verrucomicrobiota bacterium | reverse complement strand
GACGTGGTCAAAGTGCGCCGTGGCTACGCCAGGAACTTTCTGGTGCCGAAAGGACTCGCTTTCGAAGCGACCAAAGGCAATCTGAGGCATCTCGAGCAGCTCAAAGAAGATCGCGCTAAGCGTGAGGCCGAAGAGCTTGCCAATGCCGAAAACGCGGCGGCCAAGCTCCGCAAGATGCGACTCACCACCGAGCTTTCAATCGGGCAGGGTGGTAAAGCTTTCGGATCGGTTACCTCGGCTGACATTGTCGCCATGATTAAAAAGAAGTCGAAGCTCGACATCGATCGTCACCAACTCACTCTCGATGGTCCGATCAAGACGACGGGTTCCTTTGACATTCCCGTGAAACTCCACCCCGAGGTTTCAGCGACTGTTAATCTGAAGGTCCGGGCAGAAGAGCCCGAGGAAGAAGAGGCTTGAGTGGTAGACGCGGGGCCCGACCCCAAGTTTGTCGGTCCTGATCTCCTTTTACGGAGACTTGGGCATTGTTCTTCTTCTAAATTGGGAAGTTTCCAGGATCGGCTTTTCCCGCTGTCTGGTTCAGCTTTCGGCCTAGCAGGCTTGCAAGCGGCTGATGCCACCGCTACCTCTTGGGGATGCTTTACATAGGAATTGATTCAGGGACGCAGAGCACCAAGGCGATCGCAGTCGATCTGGACTCTGGCAGCCTTGTAGCCCAGTCTCAGCATGCCTACGATCTGGTCGCTGGCCTCCCCCCGGGACATCTCGAGCAGCACCCCTCCGACTGGACCGAGGCCACCAATCGAGCTCTGTCTGACTGCATGTCGCAGCTCGGGGAGCGTCGCGCTGAAGTTCGCGGGATCGGCGTCAGCGGCCAGCAGCACGGTCTCGTGGTGCTCGATGCGAACGACGAGGTGATTCGCCCGGCAAAACTCTGGTGCGACACGTCAACAACCGAGCAGTGCGAGCAATTCGAGTCGGCATTCGGCGGTTCGGCAGGCCTGATTGAGAAAGCCGGGAATGCGATGCTGCCGGGCTACACCATTCCGAAGTTGCTATGGCTCAAGCAGCATGAGCCAGAAAATTTTTCAAAGGTCGCCACCATTTTGCTCCCGCACGACTACCTGAATTTTTGGCTGACGGGGGTAAAGCGAATGGAGTTTGGAGATGCGTCGGGGATGGGGATTCTGGACGTCAGGACGCGTCAGTGGGAAACCGATTTAATCGAATTTGTCGATCCGAGTGTTCATGAGATGCTTCCAGAGCTTGGATCATCCAACTCGATTCACGGCACCCTTCGGCCGGAACTCGCCGATCAGTGGGGGCTCTCGCAAGACGTGATTGTCAGTGCCGGTGGTGGGGATAACATGATGGGTGCGATCGGAACCGGCAATATCAGCTCTGGGGTCATCACGGCTAGCTTTGGGACATCCGGCACGCTGTATGGATGTGCCGAAAGTCCGATCGTTGATCCAAATGGTGAAGTCGCCGCGTTTTGCGACAGCACCGATCGCTGGCTGCCTTTGGTATGCACCATGAACGTGACCGTCGTCACCGAGAAAGTACGTGAATGGTTCGGGTGGGATATTGCCGAGCTTGAGCGCCAGGTCGCTTCGGTCGAAACGGGTGCTGAAGGAGTGGCGTTTTTGCCATACCTCAATGGAGAGCGAACTCCGAATTTGCCAGGCGGGAGCGGAGTGCTCCACGGACTGAACGGGCAATCGAGCCCCGCTCACCTCGCCCGCGCGGCCATGGAGGGAGCGACCCTTGGGCTGGCCTATGGCCTGCGTCGCTTTGAAGAGCTGGGCCTTGCTGCCAGCGAGATACGGCTGACAGGCGGCGGCAGCAAAAGTGGGGTTTGGCGTCAGATTGCGGCAGATGTTTTTGGGGTGCCGGTCGTCGGGCTCGCCACTTCCGAGGGTGCTGGTCTGGGTGGTGCGATTCAAACGGCGCATGCCAATGGGGAGGGCGATTATGAGAGCCTTTGCAGCCGCCTCGTCGCGCTCGACGAGTCAACGCGATGCGATCCAAACGCTGAAAGCTCCGAGCGATATCGTGAAAAGCTGGATCAACAGGTGCGACTCACCGGGCTGCTCCGCGACGGTGGGTTTTTCTAGGCCGAAGAGCCTTTCGTGTCCAGATTCAGGATGGCCTCAAACCAAACGCTCCCGACCGCAGGGACGATCGAGCTCCCTTGGAAGAAACGGGCCGCAGGTCACCTCTTGGCCGGTCTGATTCGCCTCATCACTGCGACTTGTCGCTATCGGATCGAAGATCCGGCGGGACTGCTGCAACAGACCCCAGCCCGTTCAATGGTCTGGGTCTTCTGGCATAACCGGGTCGTCGCAATGCTCGGATTCATCCTCCGCTTCAATAAGAAGCTAGGACGCTACGGGGCTGTGCTGACCAGCCCGAGTAAAGACGGCGATTACATCGCGGCAACGATGAATGCGAGCGGAGTCGGAGCGATCCGGGGATCCAGCTCACGGCGCGGCGGACGCGCGATGGTAGCGATGGTTCAATGGATCCGCGAGGGGCACGATTTGGTTATTGTTCCCGATGGTCCACGGGGTCCTCGCTATCGGATGACCCCGGGAGCAATCAAGCTCGCTGAGAAGACGGGCGCTCTGCTCTTTCCCATCACCGTGCAGTTCTCACGCGCCTGGGTCTTCAACAGCTGGGATCGCTTTCGACTGCCGAAGCCGTTTTCGACCATTGAACTCGTGCTGCATCCACCTCAAGAAGTTCCGGCAGATCTTGACGAGGCGGCTCTCGAAGCGGAAAGAAAACGCATTGAGGAAATATTGAATCCTGACCATGAAAAAGATTGAGGGGAAACCCATTGCCGAAGCCGTTTACGAGGATGTTGCCGCTCGCCTTGCTGCGCTCAAGGCCCAAGGCAAAACGCCTGGTCTGGCCGTCGTTTTGGTAGGGGATAACCCAGCGTCGAAGGCCTACGTCGGGTCGAAAGACCGCAAGTGTCAGGAGCTCGGTTTCCACTCTCTCAAAGTCGAGCGACCGGAGACCCTGACTCAGGATGAGCTCCACGCGATCATTGATGAACTCAATGCCGACGAGGCGATTCACGGCATTCTCGTGCAGCTTCCGCTGCCGCCGCATCTTGACGAAGAGTCCGTCATTCGCCGGATCAACCCAGCCAAGGACGTCGACGGCCTACATCCGGTCAATGTGGCAAAGTTGGCGATGGACGATTCATCTGGCTTTGCTCCCTGCACTCCCGCCGGATGCCAGCGGATGTTGGTCGAAAGCGGGATCGAGATCGAAGGTCAGCACGTCGTCATCGTCGGGCGCAGTCTGCTTGTCGGAAAAACTCTCGCTCTCCTATTGGTTGGAAAGGGGAATGGTGGGAACGCTACGGTGACCATCGCCCACAGCCGGACTCGGGATCTTGCGGCGATCACCCGCCAGGCCGACATCCTCGTAGCTGCGATTGGGATCCCCCATTTCATTGGTCCAGAACACGTTCGGGAGGGTGCCGTGGTGATTGATGTCGGGATCAATCGGATCAATGACCCCACTACCGAAAAAGGTTCACGTCTCGTCGGAGATGTCGATTTTGATGCCGTCGCGTCAAAGTGCGAGGCGATCACACCCGTGCCCGGTGGTGTCGGAAGGATGACAATCGCGATGCTGATGGCCAATACCTTGAAGGCCTGCGAAATGGCTGATCATTAAAGATCTGCGACTGTCGAACTTGAGCGCTCTCTGATTTCCGATTCGGCCCTCAGCTTTGCTTCTCCAACCATGCCAGCGCTTCTTCCTTGTTGGTTAGCTCGCCCTCGAGCTGGAGATCCTGGATCAGGCGCAGCACCTTTCCGAGTTCTGGTCCTGAGGACCAGCCGCGCTCGATCAGGTCTCTTCCGTTGAGTAGAGGCGGAGGGATGATCGGCTCGTTCGCGAATTCCTCCTGCTTGGTGCGCAGAAAATCGTAGTTTTCGAGTCGACCGTTGCTCCCGAGACAATCGACCCGGTGTAACTCCATCTCCGCCTCGAATTGCTCATTGGCCATGAAACGCTTCAAGGTCGAGCGATTCATTTGCTGCACATTGATGAACTGCATGTGTCGGCTCACCGCACCGGAAACTGCATCAATCACCGCGTTGGAGTAGGCGAGCCGTTTCAGAATCCGGACGCTCATTTCGGCCCCGAGCTTGTCGTGCCCGTTAAACCGAATTCGCCCGGTGTCTGCGTCAACTGTCTGGGTCGCTGGCTTGGCGATGTCATGCAGCAGGACGCTGAGAACGACTTCGAGGGGGGCCTCCGGGGCGAGTTTGCTGAGCATCAGTCGCGTGTGGACAAACACGTCTCCCTCGGGGTGAAATTGAGGCGGCTGTTCACAGCCGCGGAGGGCGAGGATCTCCGGCAGTATCTCGGCCATCAAGCCACTTTCAGTGAGTAGATCAAAACCTCTCAGCCGATTTGGGGAGCGCCAGATTTTATCGAGCTCCTCGCGGATCCTTTCGGGAGCGATCGCGGAAATCCTCGGAGCATTTTCGCGCAAAGCCTGCCAGGTGTCGGTTTCGATTTTGAACCCGAAGCGGGTTGCAAATCGGATCGCGCGCAGCATCCGCAGGTAGTCTTCTTCGAAGCGCTCTCCCGCTGTCCCAATCGCCCGGATCACTCTATTTTCCAAATCGGCACGGCCGCCAACGTGATCAATGACCTCTCCGGCGATGGGGTCCTCAAACAAACCGTTGAGAGTGAAATCGCGACGTTTCGCATCCTGTTTCGCAGTGGAAAACGCAACGCTCGCTGGCCGTCTCCCATCTTCGTAGTCCCCATCCTCGCGAAAAGTCGCGACGTCGAAGTGATGCCCTCCGAGGCGGACGAGGACGACTCCAAAGTGAGCCCCCACTGTCTCGGAGCGGGGATAGAGCGAAAGCACATCGTCAGGCGACGCGTCGGTCGCGATATCGTAGTCCTTGGGAGCCTGACCTAGCAAGGAATCCCGCACACAACCCCCGGCAAAGTAGGCGGTGAAACCAGCTTCCTGAAGCGACCTGACGATGGAAATTGCCGATTCCCGCATGGAGTGAAAAACCGGATAGCCGGGGATGCTACGGCATCTTGATCCCGAGGTCCTTGGCCGTGACATTGCGGAATCCGCCGCGGGGGCTCATGTCATCAAAGTGCCACCACTCCGACCGAATCGTCCGGAATCCGGCATCTCGCATCGCCGTTTGGAGCAAAGCGATCCGGTTGGCGATGGCTGCGTCTGCGCCGCTGTAGGTAGAGGAAGCATCGGAGGAAAACACATCGAAGTCCGTGGGCATGGTTACCGCCGCACCGTTGAGCGTGACCAAAGTGATATCCACCGACACGCCATAACAGTGCCAGGAGAGGCCTTTGCTGGGCGGCACGACATAATTCGGGTCGCGAACGGCTTCCCAGAGGGCGATGTGAGCCTCGGGGGGACGCCACGCATCCCAGATCTTGATGCGATAGCCATGTTTCTTCATCGCTTCGTTGGCGCGTTTCAATTTCACCGCAGTGGACTGATGGATGAGGCATGGCATGCTCGGGAGGTAGAGAGGCTTGCCCGCGGCGGAGGTCGTCTTGTAGCGAAGCTCGACTTCGATTCCGGGGATGGCTTCTTTCGCCGGGACCAGCAGGTAGGGTTTCGCCTTGCGGGCGAGTGCGCTTTGCTTTCTGAAAAGCTGACCGGTGCTCAGCAGGGGAGCGCTGAAAATCACAAGCACGATAAAGGCGCAAACTCGGGGAATCTGCAGACGGTAGTATTTTTTCATGAAGTGCGCGATTCCTGAGAGTGAACCACGGTAGCGTTGCGACAGCAAGCGGTGCCGGATTGTCTACTCAAGAAAAAACAATCCTGCTACGCTTTCATGCTTGCGGGGCAAGGGCCGCTCGCTACGATCATGGCATGGGAATGTTCTCAAACCTAATGGGTAAAATTTTCGGTCGGAAAGACGAGGAAACTCCGACTTCCGAGGAAACCACTGAAGCAGCCGCCGATGCACCAGCCGCAGAGGCTGCTCCAACACCTTCTCCAGAGGCAGCGCTTGAGCCTGTCGACGTTGAAAAAATCCTGACCGACATGGAGGCCGCTCATCCGGAAGACCTTGATTGGCGCCGATCGATCGTCGATCTCATGAAGCTGGTCGGGATGGACAGCAGCTACGGAGCTCGGAAGGAGCTCGCGCTTGAGCTGGGCTACTCTCAGTCCGACATCGACAGCAAAGGGTCCGCCGAGATGAACATGTGGCTGCACAAAGAAGTCATGAAGCGCTTCGCTGAAAACGGCGGCAAAGTTCCAGACGATCTGCTCGACTGAGCGCGACTCGATCAGAAGTAATCACCAATTTAAACAAGAAAACGCGTCCCTTCTCCGGGACGCGTTTTTTTAT
>JBCCBR010000221.1:0-6356 GCA_039033935.1 Verrucomicrobiota bacterium | reverse complement strand
GTTCGCCAGAGAGTCATCTACGACTATCGCGATCTGACTCGGGCGTTTGTCGAAACGTCGGACTACGATCTCGTCCTTTGGCCGGAGAGCGCTATGCCGGGCCACTTCACCTTCCCCTGGGTCCAGAAGTATCTCAATGACATGATCCTCAAAGGCGAGGATTTCTACCTGCTTTCCGGGATCGAGGAAGGCAGCTTCGATGGGGAGGAAATTTACAATTCTGTTTTTCTCCTCAAAGGCTCGACGGAAAACTATCAAAACCATCGCAAAGTGCATCTGGTCCCCCTCGGGGAATACTTACCGTGGCGAGAGAGTTTCCCGATCTTCGAGTGGATTCTGGGAAGGGTTATCACACTCGACTTCACTGCCGGAGAAACGACCGAGCCACTGATACTCGAAAAAGAGGGTCATCGCATCGGCGTCGCGCCGCTGATCTGTTTCGAGGATACGGTCCCCCGTCACGCTCGGAAATTTATCCGCCCGGGACCACAGATCTTTGTCAACGTGACGAACGATGGCTGGTTCTACGACAGCGCCGAGCCGATGCAGCATTTTCACAATGCTCTTTTCCGCTGCATCGAAATGCGGCGCCCTATGATCCGAGCCGCCAACACCGGCGTGAGCGCCTTCATCGACGAACGCGGAAGCGTCTACGACCGCGAAGACTCGAGCGGATTTGCTCGCATCCTGGCCGATGAAGAAACGGGTTCCACTTACATTCGGGGCAGCCTCCCTGGCACTGTGCGGGTTGCGCTCGACCCACCGGTGACCTTCTACGCGAGACATGGAGACATTTTCTCTGCAGGGTTGGGTGGGCTTGCTCTGGTCTATTGGCTGAGCCTGGGGCTGCGAAGGCGATTTCGCAAAGGCTGATTCGATCTGGAGAGCTGTTGATGACAACGCCTCGGTCCTAAGCGAATCCAGCCATGGATCAGCGGCCCCTACTCTTGGGGCCACCCACCCTGTTGCGGGGTCGCTGTTTCCTGAGTCTCAGCATACCAGGCTTTCAACTCTGTGAGCATCGCAGCAGCGCGCTCCGGTTCCTCAGCCGCCAAGTCCATCTCTTCAGCTGGGTCCCGATCAAGGCGGTAGAGTTCCACCCTCTCATTCGCAAAGCTCCCCGGCGCTGCTTTTGGATGATTCACCACCAGCTTCCAGGGCCCCAATCGCATCGCCTCTGATCGATTACCCCGATTGCCGAGCGAGGCCCAGAAGAGAGGGCGCTCTTCCAGCATGCCTCGATTGAGTAGCAACGCCGAGAGATCGACTCCATCAAGCTTTCGATCTGGCGGAGATGCGACTCCGGCGAGCGATAAGAGCGTCGGCATGATGTCGAGGGAAATTGTCGGTGTATCATTGACACTTCCAGCCTCAATCGTCCGCGGCCACCAGGCTACGAATGGGACTTTGTGACCGCCTTCGTAAACGCTCCCTTTGTTCCCTCGCAGCTCCGGGCTCCCGCTCGGGAAGTCGCTCACAGCGGCACCGTTATCAGAAAAAAAGATCACCAGAGTCCGCTCTTCGATCCCGAGACTGATCAGCTTTTCACGAATCTGCCCGACGCCTTCGTCGATCGGCAACGTCATCCCGCGATACTTTTCGATACGCTCCGTTTCGTCGGCAGCTTTCCATCGGTTCCAGCCCTCTTCCTCAGTGCGACGCGCGGGATCTCCACGGACCTGGACCGGATTGTGAATCGCGAGATGGGGAATGTAGAGACAGAATGGCTGGGAGTAATTTCGATCGATAAATTCGAGAGCATACTGATTGATCAGATCGGTCACGTATCCTGATTCCTGAGTTTCTTCGCGCCCATGCCACCAGTCGTGTTCATTGTGGTCACCGACATGGCTAACAAAATCGATGTTGCCACTGTGATAACCAAGGAACTCGTCGAACCCGTGGTTTTGCGGATGAAAGTCCTCCGAGTTGTGGACGTAGCCCTGATGCCATTTCCCGATCAAAGCAGTCGCGTAGCCACTTGCCTGAAGAAGCTCAGCGAACGTGACTTCAGATAGTTGAAGCCCCTTTCGGTGTTCCGGATGATCTGAAACCGGATGAATCACCGCTTCGATTCCGGAGCGCTGCTGGTAGCGCCCGGTCAGCAAGCCCGCCCGAGTCGGCGAGCAGAGAGTCCCTGATGAGTGAAAGTCAGTCAGGCGCATCCCTTCCGCTGCGAGGCGGTCGATTTCGGGGGTTTCGAAATAGGGATTGCCAAAGCAACTGACCCCTTCATAGCCCATGTCGTCGACCATGATGATCACGAAGTTTGGCCGATCATCCGCTTGGATCGAGGGACAATCGAGGGAGGCCACTGAAAACAGGAGCCCAGCCAACCCCGATTTGAAGATCGCTGGGAGACATGATTTTGCCACGATGCCAAGCTTCATAGAAGGTTTCACGAGCATGATCGCCATGCTTGCCAAGGTCAAGACAGCTCAGCCGCGTAGCCCATCGGGTATGAGCCCACCCTTGTCATCCGGCAGTGATTTCGCATCTTGTCACCTCAGCCAAGACATGCCACGGTTTCTCATGAAAAAGCTCCTCGCCATTTCCGCCGGTTTACTGATCGCAGCTGCAAGCTCGGCAGATGATCACATCGATACACTCGCAGCGGGCGGACTGACCTTTGAGTTTTCAGAGCCTTTTTCTTCGCAGACCCCAACCAGCTCAATGAGGGCCGGCCAGCTTCTCTACGATCATGAGGATGAAGCACTCAGCGACGTCGAGGTGGTCCTGTTTTTCTTCGGGGGAACCGGTGGCTCGACCCAGGCCAATCTCGACCGGTGGCTCGGCCAATTTCAAGGGACTCCGGAATCAAAGATCGAAGAAGTGAAATATGGCGAAACCACCGTGACTCACCTCGTCGCGAAAGGCACCTTCATGGAGTCCATGGGCGGTGGCCCTTTCTCAGGAAACAAGGAGCCCCGAGAGAATTACGTGATGCTCGCCGCGATCGTCCCGGCCCCTCAGGGTAATGTGTTCGTGAAAGCGACTGGTCCAAGTGAGTCGATGATGGCCATGAAAGAAGCCTTCGACGCGTTCGTAGCAAGCCCTTTCGCCGAATAGGGTCGAGCCCCCGCATTCGCCGCTGAGTGATCGCGGCGACCCCTTTCAAACAGGGTCGAGTGCCGGACTCAACAGGGTCAGCTCCCGGAGTCAACAGGGTTAGGTGCCGGTCTCAACAGGGTTAGGTCCCGGACTCAACAGGGTTGAGTCCGACCTTCAACACTTAAGCACTTCGGAGGATAGCCGTCCTCGGCTGTCCCCAGAGCCTCTGCCAATCGGCTCTCGGGAAACCTTCACTGAATTTTTCGTTCAGACTCCGCTTGGTGAATCCTCTGGAATCCGGCGAAAAACTCGGGGACGGTTACCCTCCATCCCTCCCGGAAGAAAAAACCCAAAAAAAACGCACCCAGTTCCGAGCATCAACGCTCCTCGGAGCTGCTCGACTCATCATCACTCTGCTCCGAGGCAGAGACCAGGAGGCGGTCCCGCAATTCCCGGACTTTGATGATGCTATCCGAATCGCTCCGCGCCGGGGCACCCGTCAGACTCGAGTTAGCAAAGGGATTATTCGAGCCCCATCGCCGCCAGGGTCCATCAGGGACTTCGTCGACATCGACAAAACGCCAGTCGACGGTCATGTAGCCGCCTTTGATTCCGAGGTAATCGCGAACCGCTGGAGACACATCGAGACCGCAGCCTTTGTTTTTGCTGTTTTTGGGACGCGAATCGCCAAAGACATACTGCCAATCGTCGACTTCAAACGGGCCGACGTCTTCCCACTGGGCGTAGCAGATGCGGTCTCCTGACCGGATCGCCATCCAGCGACCTTTGAGGACGGTTTGCCCGCTTCTGTAGAAGGTCTTTTTAAACCAGGGTATCACAGCCCGAGCCGACGCCTTCGTGCCAGTCCGCGTGATGTCGTTGTAGGGTAGTGCGTAGTAGAAAGGATTCTGGCCAGGATTCGGAATACTCTTCGGGACGAAGCCTTCTCGCGCCGATGGTGCAGGGTTGTCGTAGCCACCGAAGCTTTGGGTCCACTTCATGTCCCAGGCACTCATCGTGTTTGGCGTCGGGTTTCGAGCGGTCGGCCTTTCACCTACCCAAAACACCGTCGCGACGATATCCCGCCGCCAGGGGAAACGAGTGTAGGTATCGCGTGGTCGAGTTGGTGCGAAGACACGGGGAAGCTCGTCAGTGGTCTGAGGGACGGTAAACGCTCCCGGAATCAATCTCTGGGAACTGGCCGCGATCATCGCGTGAAGGTCGATCGAGGCCGCTGCCGCTGCCTCAGCCGTCGTCGCTTCCGACGTTGGCTGGTGAATCAAATCGCTCGCGCCGACTCCTAACGGAAACAAAGCAGCGGCGATCAGGGGGATCAGGGGTTTGGACTTTGCCACAGTCATAGAACGCGTCAGGAAGAAACCCAGATAGACATTTTTGCCGGGAAAGCGATTCACGTGACTAATAAAAACCACAATTTATCGCATTTTTCCAGTTAAAACGTGCTTTCTGAAAGATGACTTTGCCATTTAGACGCCGAAATAGCCGGAAATGTCACTTCTGCAAACAGGTGTCGTGACGGGCTTCGTCGTTTCGCTCCGGGTAGTCGAGCGTGTAATGAAGCCCACGACTTTCATGCCGACGAGCCGCTGAATTCACAATCAAACTGGCGGTATCGACCAGATTGCGCAGCTCAAGCAGTTCGCTGGTGAGACGAAAATTCCAGTAAAACTCCTGCACCTCTTGTTGGAGATTGCGGAGGCGGGTAGCCGCTCTTTGGAGCCTCTTGGTGGTCCGCACGATCGAGACGTAGTCCCACATCAGCCGTCGAATCTCGTCCCAGTTGTGATAGATGACGACCAGCTCATCGACATCGCTGGCGTCGCCCGAAATCCATTCAGGGAGAGCGAGTGATTCTTCTTTCGCTCCGACCGGACTCTTTTTCCCGATATCCTCGAGGGCGAGCCTCGATACCACGGCACCTTCGAGGAGAGAGTTGCTGGCGAGTCGGTTAGCTCCGTGGAGTCCCGTCGAGGCTACCTCTCCGACTGCCCAGAGACCGGGCAGAGAGGTGGCACCATGGACATCGGTGCGGACTCCCCCACACTGGTAATGCGCTGCTGGCACCACCGGTATGGGCTCTTTGGTCACGTCAATGTCGACCGTGAGACAGGTCTCATAGATGTTCGGAAAACGATCGCGGATGTAATCGGCGGGCTTGTGGGTGATGTCGAGGAAGACGCAGGGCCCTCCCGTCTTTTTGATTTCCCGATCGATCGCCCGAGCAACAATATCGCGTGGGGCAAGTGAGCCTCTCGGATCGTAATCGCTCATGAAGCAGCGACCCGATTTGTCGATCAGCTCGGCCCCCTCTCCTCTCATCGCTTCGGTGATCAAAAACGATTTGAGGGTCTGGTGGTAGAGGCAGGTCGGGTGGAACTGGATGAATTCCATGTTGGCAATCTCGCAACCAGCCCGCCACGCCATTGCCACGCCGTCTCCCGTCGCGATGTCGGGATTGGTCGTGTAAAGGTAGACTCGACCACTGCCACCGGTGCAGAGAATCACTCGATCGGAGCGCAGTGTCTCGACCTCCCCACTTTCTTCGTCGAGCACGTAAAGACCGACGCAGCGCAGCGGTGATGCCAGCCCCAGCTTGGCAGTGGTGATGAGATCGACCGCGAAGTGGTGCTCATAAAATGTGATCTGTGGGTGCGCTCGCGCCGCCGCAAGAAGACGAGTCTCGATCTCCCGACCGGTCGTGTCTTTGTGATGGAGGATGCGGCGCTCGGTGTGCCCGCCCTCACGTCCGAGAGCCAGCTCGCTGTCGCCATTTTCATCGACTTTGGTGTCGAACTGGACGCCCCATTCGATCAACTCCCGGATCGCCTCGGGCCCCTCACTTACGATCCGCCGCACGACCGGCTCAGGACAAAGTCCGGCACCTGCGTCGAGTGTGTCGGCGACGTGTTTTTCGAATGAATCGTCCTCATTCTGGACGCAGGCAATACCGCCCTGGGCCCACGCCGTGTTGGTCTCCGCCGCCTCGTTTTTGGTGACGATCAAAACGCTGCCCTGGTCGGCTGCCCGGAGCGCAAAAGAGAGACCGGAAATGCCGCTCCCGACAACGATGAAGTCGTAGGTTTTCACGAGCTTTGATTACGATCCCGCGCTTGGTCGAGAAGCCTTTCGATTGTATCGGGATCAGCCAGCCGAAAATTGACGTCTCGCTGTGGAAAGGGAAACTCGATCCCATTTTCGTGAAAGGCATCCCAGAGCTTGAGTAGCACTTCGCTGCGGATTTTTCCAACCCCATTGTGAGGATCCTCGATCCAAAAACGCAGCTC
>JBCCBR010000220.1:0-6390 GCA_039033935.1 Verrucomicrobiota bacterium | reverse complement strand
GGGACTTGCGTGTCGATTCTCTCGGTGATGAACAGGCGAAAGTACTCTCGGTGGAAGACGGCAAGCGTTCTCCGGTAGAGTTGTATTAGAAGAGTTGTGATCGGTGAAACCGCCCGTCTTTCGAGTAGCCCTCCTGCTTTACGATGCTTCTGCTGAACGCCGGCCAAAGTAGCGAATAGCCGACTGAGAGCGTCTAAGAAAGCGTGATTGTGGAGGAAACGCTTTACGCGGATCGATTTCGGCTGATTCGCCAAATCGGTTGCGGAGGGAGTAGCGAAGTCTGGCTTGCTGAAGACATTGAGCTTGCCGAGGAGGTCGCGCTAAAATTTCCCAGCTGGGACCTATCTCAAACTCATCTTGAGCTGCTGAAACGCGAGACTCGGCAGGCGAGACAGCTTTCGCATCGGCACATCCTGCGCACCTACGATCTTATCTTGCCGCACGAGGACCGCGCCGCGATAAGCCTCGAATATGCGCCTGGAGGATCATTGATTGATCTCATGATGAAGCAGAAACGCTGTTTCGAACCGTCCGAGATCGAGCCTTGGATCGAGCAAACATGCGAAGCCCTGATGTATCTGCACTCTGAGAAAGGTCTGGTTCATCGAGACCTCAAACCTGGGAACTTGTTCCTCGGAGGAGACGGGAAAATCCGTTTGGGTGATTTCGGGATTTCAGCGTTTCTCGAATTGCAGATGGATGACGCGACTCGGAAAACACTGGATAATCGACTGACATTGCATTTCGCGTCGCCACAGCAAATCGCTGACCCGACCGAGAGTCGCCCCGATAACGATATCTACTCTCTCGGGGTGACCGTGTTCAATCTGCTGACCGGTAGCTTTCCTTTCAAAGATCCACTCGCAAACCGATGGCCATGGGATCCCGGGAATCTCATTTCGATGAATCAAACCCGACAGCGGCGCGGCCATGGTGAGCCTTCCATTGCTCAACGGTGGGAGTATGCGGTTGCGAAATGCCTCGCCGAGAATCCAGGTGACCGCCCCGGATCGGCCCGAGACTTCGCGGGCCTGATCCGGCTGGAATCCCCAGTTGCACTTACCCCGCTGCCCGCAGCCGGTTTCCCGCTCCATTCTGCCGAGACGGAGCAGCCGACTCTTCACGCGGCAAAACGTCGACCGTGGCGACGCCTCGGACTGGTCGTTCTCATCATCCTTAGCACAGTTTTGACCGGTGTGGCCGCCGGGCTGACCTGGGGCTTGCTGGTCTCCAACTCCGCATCCGATGTTCCAAAAACAGCGGGAGAGGCGTCTGAGTAGGATAGGGCCCCGAAGAAAAGTCGATGTCACGGAAGTAAGCCGCGGAGGCAAGAATCTTCAGGGACAGAGCGACTTTAGCCCTCAAAACATCAGCAGGCTATGAAACAGACTTCTTCAAAAAACGAAAAATGGCTCCTCGCGGCGATCGGGCTGGTTTGCTTTGCGATTGCGGGTCTCGGCGGGTTGCAGCTTAGTCGAATCCTTTCGGATCGCCCGGTGGCGACGAGCGTCGAAAATAAAGACCGCGAGCTCGACCCGCTGCGATTTTCGGACGGCTCTGACCCATCCCCTACCGAAACGACTGTCGTGACCGCTCCTCCGGTCAGCCCCGGTCTCTTGCTCGAAGACCCCGAAGTGACGCCTCAGCCAAAGCAGAGCGAGGGAGTTGCGACTGCTCCGAGTTCGGCAGAGCAGGAAGAAGCAGAGTCGGATGACCCGACTTTCACATCGCCCGTCACGGGTGAAAATGTCGAGTCCTTTTCCTCCAGGCCGCGCGATCTTGTCATCACCGCTGGTAGCGATCGGCCGATTTCAAGAGATGAGGGTGAGACTTTCGTGTCTGCCGAGCCCGGGGCAACTGCGCAGGCCAGCCCTCCCATCGACGAAGCATCACCGCCCGAGATCGACCCCGGCATTTCTGTTGGGGGCGAGACTCCCGTCGCCGAAGTCACGGTCGGTGCGGCAAATGGCGACGCGACCCTGGGAGCGGCAGTCGAGACCGGCCAGCCGACCGATTCTGGGTCCGTTGTCATCGCCGGTGCGGAGCTGGAGATCAATCCTACAGCCCCCGTCACAGAAAATCCGGAACCACAGCCCGTGGTCGCCGAAACAACAGTCAATCAGGGAGAAACCACTGATGCGACGGCGTCGGTTGATTATTCGAGTGCCCTCGCCGGAAGCGTCAGCGGGCTCATCGGCGGGGTGGAGGCCCCAGAGGCTGACTCCCGTGTCGAGCTCCGATCTGGAACCACTCCAACCGGCGCGCCCGAGGCGAGAGCCTCCCAGATTTTCGTGAACGGTCGACCCGTCGCTACCTTTACTCCAACCACCGGGGGCAACCCCGTGATCGGAGGCCCTCAGGGAGTCGGCGGGACGGTCCCTGTGCAGACCCCGGTGGCGAACCCCCAGCTTCCCGTGCCGTCCACGACCGTCCCCGGCGCTCTCCCCGGACTTAGCGACCTCGACCTGCGCCTCAATATCGGGATCGACACGCCCTGAGCGACGAGATATCGCAGGAACGCGGGTTTTCCTACCCGCGTCGGCTGATCTTGCGAAACCGTTTCTCTTGCGATCGCAAAGATCCCCGAGGTCTGGAAAGTTCCGAGGATGAAGAGTGTGAGATGCGCCCGACTAATCGTCATCCGGCGCAATCTGTTTGTGCCTACGGACATGGATCCCGTTTAGGAGAGCTGAATCGAAATAGCTTCTAACGCTTCCCGCGAACCCATTATCAGTGAAATGCCGCCGGCCGGCAGCTCGGTGTCCCTTGGATTGATGCGGATCAGTTTTCGTCCCGGCCCGTTTCTCGTAATTTGTTCGCTCAAATACCGCACCGTCGGGACGGCTACCCCGGCTCCGCACTCGATCACGACGAGCTTGGCACCGGACCGCTCAGCGAGCCACGTGCGGAGGCGCGCTTCTTGGGCTTCGGTCCGCTCGGGTAAAAAATGCCCGTCTCCGAACATCAGGATGTTGGGCCTAGCGATTTCACCGCTGCTGGGACAGCGGGGAAGTGGACCGACGGCTCGCATCGTCTCCTTATCAATCTCGATTTCTCCGGGCTCGGCCTTCCAGATCCCGGTGTCCCGCGAGATGGCCTGGAGATGCTCGATGCTGCCATGGACCTCCACGATCTGGTCCTCCGCGAAACCTGCTTTCTGAAACTGGTGATCGACGTTGGAAGTGAAAACGAAAGCACCCCGTGGTGCCTGCTCGGCTAATCGCCGGAGGATCGCAAATCCCGCGTGCGGAGTGGTGCGGCGATACAGATTCCGTCGATGCCCATAGAAGCCCCAGGCGAACTCGGGGTCCGTCGCAAAGGCTTCAGGATTCGCCATTTCCATGAAACCCATCCCGAGTCTTCGGTAAGGGGGATAGGCTTTCCAGAATCCTTCGTTCCCGCGAAAGTCGGGCAGACCCGAGTCTACTCCCATCCCAGCGCCAGCAGTGATCAAGAGTCCGTCGGCCTCTGCGATCCATTCGGATGCACGGGAGATAGCTTCCGAAAATGGTCGCATCCGTTCACACTTCGGCGGTGAACTGTTGCCACTCCGGGTGATTGATCACGACCTCGAGAATGTCGTAGGTCACTTTGACCGGAGGCTGGTTTGCGTTGATGTCGGCTCGCCTGTCTCGGTAATGCTCGAGGAGCCCCTTGGTTTCCTCTTCGTAGGTGCGGATTCGGCGCTGAATCACTTCCTCGCTTGCGTCATCCATCCGACCTTCTTTGAGGGCTCTCTTGCGAATGCGGGTGATCAGCTCATCGCGGTCAGGACAGGAAAGATGAAAGAGCTTCAGCACTTCGATGTGTTGCTCTAAGAGCTGGGCCTGTTCGACGCTGCGGGGGATGCCGTCGAGAATGAGAATGTCGATGTCGGGTTTGAACATGTGCAGATCAGCTCGCGCGTCGACCTGGGTTTTGAAGTAGCGCACGGTGAGTTCATCCGGCACGAGCTGGCCTTCGCGGGAAAAGGAAATGAACTCCTGACCGATAGGTGTCCGGGTATCCATTGAGCGGAACGCGTCTCCCATCGAAAAGTGATAGAGTCGGGGGATTTCACCGAGTATCGCTCCCTGAGTGCCCTTGCCGCAGCCTGGGGCGCCGATGAAAATGAATGCTTTGTATTTGTCTGGGCGTTCGCCAATCATGTGAGGATTCAACAGGGTTGAGTCTGAGACATAACCCTGTTCAATCAACCCGATCAACACTTACCACGAGTGATCTTTCCGCTCGCGAGGGCAGGCGAGGCTTCCAGAAATTCTGAGTCCGGGGCCGGAATCACTCGAAAAGCTTCGGCCTCGGTTTTCGGAGCATAGCAGCTGAGCAAAATTTTTCCTTTGCTCAAACTATCGCGAGTCTATTTGATCCCTTCCATGCCTCGCGCTGTTGCTTTGTGTCTTCTCTTCTCGGCCGCGTGCCTTTTGGCCGAAGAGCCACCCGTTTATCAATTCGAGTCGATCGAAATCGACCAGATCACTATCGGATATGGCCTTGCTCTGACTGATGCTGACGGTGATGGAGATGTCGATATCTTCCTGGCCGACAAACGCACGGTGCAGTGGTATGAGAATCCGGAATGGGTCCGCCACACCATAGCTGAGGATCTCACTGTGCGGGACAACGTCTGCATCGCAGCTCGTGACATCGACGGAGACGGAAGGGCTGAAGTCGCAGTCGGAGGGCAATGGAATTTCCTGGAAACGCTCAAGGACGGCGCGGTGACTTATCTTGTCGCTCCAGAGGATCCCCGCAAGCGATGGACGGCGATCTCTCTCCAACACGAACCGAGTGTGCACCGGATGCACTGGATTGAGAGTCGGGAAAAGCAGTTCACCCTCGTCGTTAAACCGTTGAGGGGTCGAGGGAGTCTCGATGGGAACGGACGAGGCATCAGGATTCTCGAATATTTTCCGCCGGGAACCGCTTCGGAGTTCAGCAAATGGCCTACCCGCCTCGTTGGTGAAGAGCTGAATCTTTCGCACAACTTCGATCCGGTCAATTGGGACGACGATGCCGAGGAAGAACTCATCGTGGCGGCGAAGCAGGGTGTTTGGCATTTCGACCTCGAAGCGGATGGCTGGAAAACCCGCCAGCTAAGCGAGGCGTTTGCTGGCGAAGTGCGGGACGGGACTCTTCCGGGAGGGCGTCGCTTTTTCGCAACGATTGAGCCGATGCACGGGACTGCCGCGGCCGTCTATGTTGAGCCAGAAGCGGGAGCTACCAGCGACGAGAGCTGGCCACTGTCGGCAACGCTCAAGGCTGATCTCGTCGACGGACATGCCGTCGCGGTTGGTGATTTCCTTGGGGTTGGGAGCGACCAGGTGGTGATTGGTTGGCGGGCGATGAAGGGCGGGGTGCCTGGGATTCGCCTTTACACGCCTCTCGATCAATTCGGGAAAGAGTGGCGCGAGACGTTGGTTTCGGAAGAGGAAGTCGCAGTCGAAGACATCAAAGCGGCTGATCTTAACCAGGACGGTCGCGTCGATTTTGTGGCAGCGGGCCGGAAGACAAAAAACCTGCGGATCTACTTTTCTCGAGACGGCTCGAGGAAGAAGTAAGCGAGGGGCGCGCTACCCTCGCTCACCGCTCAGGTAGCGGATTGAGTCGGGATCTTTTGGCGAAGAAAAGAGATCTGCGGTTGGGCCGCTCTCAATCATGCAGCCACTACCGTCCCGGACCCAGAAGATCGCCATCGTGTCAGAGAGACGCCGCGCCTGAGATAGGTTGTGGGTCACGATGATGACACTCAGCCTGTCTCTCAGCGCTGCGATAGATTCCTCGACGATTTCCGATGCGATCGGATCGAGCGCGCTGCAGGGCTCATCGAAGAGAATGACCTCGGGCTCGATACAGAGAGCCCGGGCAATACAGAGCCGTTGCTGCTGCCCGCCGGAGAGGTCGAGCGCCGACTGGTCGAGTCGGCATTCGACTTCGTCCCAAAGCCCGACATCGCGCAGGGCAGATTCGATCCGGTCATCAATTTCATCGCGGGGGTAGCGGTGCTCGCGGAGAGGCAGTAGGAAATTTCTCCGGATCGAAAGTCCAAAGGGAGTTGGCCGCTGGAAAACCATTCCGATACGCCGGCGCAGCTCGAGAAGCTCCACATCTTTCCCCAGCAACTCGCGCGTGCCCCAGCGGATCGATCCGGTCACTTTGGCGCAGGGCACCAGATCAGTGAGACGGTTGATACTTGCCAGGAGCGTGCTCTTTCCGCATCCCGACGGTCCCACCAGTGCCGTGATTTCCCCGGCTGGGAAATTCACGTCGACGCCCCGTAGAGCCCATTGGGGACCATACTGGACCGAGAGGTCTCGCACCTCAACTGAGCTGGGAATAGGCAGGCTCATGACTTACTCAAAGAACGCCGCCATCTCTTCGATAGATGCTGCG
>JBCCBR010000219.1:0-6406 GCA_039033935.1 Verrucomicrobiota bacterium | reverse complement strand
GGGCGAGCTTCTTATCGACTCCCGAGCGCTTCGCCTCGCCGAACAATCCTTCCGTGCGATGAGTGGAAACCATTTCACCAGGGTGATGACTGTCGGCCAGCAGCAGAATACCCACTTCGTCTTGTCACTGCAGTTGGGCACGGTGCCGGCGTTGCACGGGAAGACACGGTTTACGTCGCTTGTCGCGGCTTCCACGTTGGAAAAAAAACTCGCAATAGTACCATTCGCGAAAGCTAAGGAATGCATACGTTAGCATATTGGACATGTACTGCTCGCACTTCTTGCCGCCCACCATTTCCTCCAGTCGCGCCTTGTGTGTCGCAAACACCTTACGGGAACGCGCGAATCTCAGAGGTTGAATCATTAGGCGCCATGGCCGTGGTACAATCCATGAAACAATGAAGTTTCTTCATGGCCTGATGCAAGAGCGGATCTTGTGTGGCTGGGCATGAATAGCCGTGGAATTCGATCCGCCCGTATCATACCTCGGGAGTAGCTCGGGAGTAGCTGCATACGCTGCGCCTATAAACAAGCGCACCAAGGCCGCCTTATCGGCGTTGTCGGCGAACGAGGACGAGCAGCTCTTCAGCACGCACTTGAGAATGTGCCACAGGCAGTGCAAATGCAGCGCGTCCGGCCAGCGTTCGCGATAGCGATCGCTGTAGTCACGATTGAGGAGTTGATCGACGAGAAACATGTCTTCTTCGAAATTCGACATGATCACTGGCCCTTCCTCCATCGCGTCAGCGAGTGACTTCGAAATCTCGGACTTACCGCCACCCGAGACCGTGCACGGTTTGTGGCAAAAAGTTCCTTCCGCATTCGTTCCGACGAGACGCCAGCGCTGCCCCTTCGACGGCTTTCGCATTTCGACTTTGTAGCCGGAGGGGAGGATGTAGGTGTTACCAGATTGGAGGGTGATTCGCTTTTCGACCTCTTCCCGGGTCCAGGTGATCGACTGCTCGTGGAGATCGATGTGGGCGTCTTCTGGAATGTAAACGATCGAGGGATACTCCTTGTCGATCGCATAACCGGCGAGCTGCACATCAATGCGAGCTCCGAAGCGCTCGACGACCTCAGCGAAGGTGTGATTCACCTCCGGATGGTATTGGCTCAACGAGAACGCCTCACCGAGATCGAAGCTCGGGAACACCAAGGCGCCGCCCGCGTGTTCTTCTTCGGCTAGTCCGTATAAATTTGCGGCATAGCCGATCTGAGTTTTGACCTCCTTTTTGCAATACCCGTAGTAGTTGTCAGCGATCAGGGTGACGACAATGCCGCTGGTATCCCGCGCCGTCACTTTGAAGGCTCCTCCGTCGTTGTAGAGTTCATCTTCGCTCTCCCAACACATCCCGTCGCGCTGCTGACCCGCAGTCGCCTCTGATACATGTGGGAGACCGACATCTTTCTTCCGCAGTGTCGTCAGATGCGGAGCCAGGATGACGCAACCGGTGTGACCTGACCAGTGCTCGACATCGAGGCGGGCATCGTTTTCGGGAAGAAACGGATCACCCGCATTGCCAAAAATCGACTCCACGAAATCGAGATTGCTGACCAGATTGCCAGGGGCAAAAAAGCGCGTCTCCATCGATTTTTCCGGCAGCACGCCGGGCACTTCGGGACTCAGCACTGGTCGCAGCAGAATCGAGACGAAGGCCTCTGCCGGTGACTCTTCTTCGCTGGTGAATGGCAACACTTTCAATTGCGGTGGCGGATTCAGTGCCGCCTTGAGCATGTGCGCGAACGCTATTTTGGGGACGCTCTTTTTGTCGTCTGCGATTTCGAGCCCGCCCTCGGCGACGTGGAAGACGCCCTTGGTTGTGCGCTTGTCGTTTACCGGATTGTGGCAGACTCCTTGCCAGACTCGATGACTGCGAATGATGTCCGACTCAAAGTAGTCGCTATCGGCCGGGAGGGAAAGCAGTCGGGCGAGGCCATGGCGCTCCAGAATCAGAGCATCCGGCAGATAGGCTTCATCCTCGGAAAAAACCCCTGTCTCAGCGAGGTAACCGGTGAGCCAGTCGGTAATGTATTGGTCAACCGGGCAGCGATGTTTTTGCAAAAGGCGAAGCCGCTCCTGATAATTCAGAATCAGGGAACGGCCCATTGTCAGGAACGGGTAATCCTCTTCCTCACCAACGATCTCAAATCCTCTCGCAGCCAACTTCAGATTGAGAAAGTCACGGGCGAGGGAGTCTTCTGCTGGCCCGGCCTTGAGGGCTGCCTCGTTGAAACCGATCTTTTCTTCGAGAGTACGTTCGTTCATAAGCGCTGGTAGAGAGGAGCGGCCAGCTACAGGCGAATGTCAGTCTTTGCAAGCAAAGCTTGTGCCACGGTCGGCAATCGGCGACTGCCAGCGGCGCTATTCTGAATCGCTGATTGGGGCACCCCGGCGAGCGAGACGAAAAGACTCAGCCGCCTCAAAAAACTCGGGAAAAGCGGCGTCCCGACGGGGTTCGAGAGTCCAACTCAGGATCTGGTGAAAGGCATTTTCGCTCTCGATAAAGAAATTCAGGTAGACGATCGTGAGTTCATCCAGATTGCCTTGCAGCTCGATCTGGTGAGCCGCTAACCCGTCTATCTCGAGCTCCAGTGGCTCCGACCGGGAGGTATTGACGAGCCGATCCGCCATCAGCTCAGTGACGACATCCCCGTAGTCGATGAGCGAGAAGTCGGGCTCAAAGTCCGATTTGGGCTCGGTGATGACGACCAGATACTCTTCTGAGGCAAGGGAACCAATCTCAAGGCTCGAGCCGTCAGCTCCGAGGTCGAGAGGCTCCCACCGCTTCGGCCCAGAAATCGAGACTCGCTTATCAGCTGATACAAAGACTGTCTTCATCTCAGCCGCTACTTCATTCGCCCCGCTCTGGCGCGCCCACTGCCAGGCCCCGAGAGAGAGGACGACGAGCGTGAGCCCAGCGAGCAGAGCAGTCGCTAACTTCCAAAGCAGCAATTCAGTGCGACGTGCCGTGATCCAGGCAAAAACGAGCAGCAGCGGTATCAGCAGCAGCAGCCCCATGCCAAGAACGGTAGCGATTCCCTCAGTGAGTCTGACAGCAGGATCTTCAGCTAGCATCTTATCTAGTGTCTCATCGGCACTCATCCGAAGCAATTGACGAAAGACAGCGGCATCTTAAGCGGATTCGGAGATGATCAATGGTAGCTTGCGTGTCGCCCAAATCGGAGGAACAACTTCCCTCCCTCCCAGATCCAAATACGCCATGCCCTATCGCCTTTGCCGCCGCTTCGAAATCGAGAGCGGCCACATGCTCAGCAAACATCCGGAAAAGTGCCGCTTCCCCCACGGCCACAGCCGGACTGTCGAATGTGTGCTCGAGGCTGATCAACTCGACGAGCGGGAAATGGTCTGTGATTTTAAGCTGATCAAGCGGCTCCTTGCCGACGAGCTCGAGCGATATGATCACGCGATGTGCATGAACACGGACGATCCCGCATTTGCTGAAATGAAGGCCCGCTATGGAGATCGTATTCTTTCTTTCGAAGGCATCGACCCAACCACCGAGGTTCTTGCCCGCGAACTCTTCCTCTTTTTGAAGGAAAGACTGGCGAACTACTCCGACGAACATTCGCCTGAATATCCCCTCCAAAAAGGTGTCAGACTGGTGAAGCTGCGTCTCTCGGAGACCTCCAGTTCCTGGGCCGAATATTTCGAATAAGTCACGGGCGTTACTGACGATACGCCTGATCCAGTACGGCCTCGCTCTCGCACTTCTGCAACCTCACCCGGCGCAGATTGCCGAATCGCAGCAGTCTCCCTGCTTCCGGATCCGACGGCAGGCGCAGAGATTTCCGAGGTGCGTACAGATTAAGGCAAAGCCTCCAAGGGTGGTGACCACACTCGCAGTCGGGATGTGAAGACTGACGTTTCCATCGGCATCGGTTACAAAGCTGGGACAACAGGCATCGAGGCAGACGCCCGCATCACTATCCGAGGCTGCCAGACCGGGCATCTCTTCTCCCTTGGTCCAGACAAAGACCTCGTCTGATCCCTCGGAAGAATCATCCACCGGAAAAGGTTCACCGACCGACCAGGTAAACACCTCACCCTCTTCGACGTTTGTGGCCGCCTTTGGTGCTGGAGTTGGCTCTTCTACATAGGGAACGATTGCGCCAATCATGACCATGATGACACCGAGGATCCCGGAAAAAACAATCCACGCCTTCCGATGCACTCGAAAGCCCCTCACCAACATGACCAGGGCAAGCGGCACGACGAAAAGGGCGACGATCCAGTGCGATGCCGGATGTGCCCAGATCTCACCGAACGCTGGAGCAAGAAGCAGCAGCACCGGCGTCACCGCGCAATGAATCGCACAGAGGATCGACGCCCATACGCCGACGCGATCGCCCTTTTCGGGGCGAACCAGAGTCGATGTTGGTGCTAGTGCAGTGGCACTCATGAGAGTAGAAAGTCGTCGACGCTCAGTATGACCTTCATCTAAGGTAACGCTTCTCGATACCTCGGTGCAAGTCGATTGCAGAAACAGCGGTCTCCACTACCGGGCCCCGATGGAGGAACGCCTAGGGCCTCAGGGAATTATTCCCCTGCTAGTTCTTCGCTGGCCCGCTCAAATTCCGAGGCGAGCTGCTTGTAGTCAGTCGCTACCGGATACTGAGGGAACTCATCGATCACGTTCTGAGGCGGACAAAAAAGAATGCCTCGTCCCGCCTCGCTCAACATCGTGGTATCGTTATAAGAGTCGCCGGTCGCGATAGTCTGGAAGTTGATTTCATGAAATCGCTTCACCGCCTCCCGCTTCTGATCGGGCATCCGCAAATGATAGTCGGTGATGAAACCCGCATCGGAAATGGACAGCTTATGGCAGAATACGGTCGGAAATCCGAGCTGCCGCAGCAGCGGGAAAGCGAATTCGTAGAAGGTGTCCGACAGCACCACGACCTGATATCGCTCGCGGAGCCACGAAAGAAAATCGTCAGCCCCATCGAGCGGAGTTAACCCAGCGACGACGTCCTGAAAAACTGAAATCGTGATCCCCTCTCGTTCGAGCACGCCAAGCCGTCGCGTCATTAGTTCATCGTAGTCCGGGATGTCGCGTGTCGTCAGCTTCAGCTCCTCGACCCCGGTTTTTTCAGCGACATTGACCCAGATCTCAGGGATCAGGACTCCTTCGAGGTCTAAACAGGCGATTTGCATAGGAATGTTGAAAATCGGTGCAACGCAACATGACAAAAATCGTGCAACACGAGTTTGTTTCAACTCACAACTCATGCGTTTCAACGGGTCGCATCTGCTCCGGCGTAAGACACCAATGGAAACGATCAGTTGCTATTTCCGCACCGTCTCTACCATAAAGACGGAAACCTATGCTAGCCGTCCTGCCCGCACGCTGGGGATCGAGCCGATTCCCTGGAAAACCCGTCCACCTCATCGCCGGGAAGCCCATGATCCAGCATGTCTGGGAGCGGTGCCAGTCGTGCGATCGTCTCGACCACGTCACCGTCGCGACCGACGATCCTCGGATCGCGGAGGTAGTAGAGGGGTTTGGCGGAGAAGTCACCATGACGCGCGATGACCATCCCAGTGGCACTGACCGGGTCGCTGAAGTCGCCTTGCAATTCGCCGACCAGGAACACATCATCAACATTCAGGGCGACGAGCCGCTCATCTCACCCGCCTTGATTGATGAGCTGGCCGCGGCCCTGATTGAGCGACCCGACCTCCCCATGGTCACCGCCGCCAACCCTCTGCCCCATCAGGCTGCGGAAATCTCCGACCCAAACGTCGTGCTCGTCACGCTGACGAAGTCAGGACGCGCCCTCTACTTTTCACGCAGCCCGCTTCCCTATCAGAGGAATACCCCAGAGGACCTCATCTGCTATCGTCATAAGGGAATTTACGGCTTCCGCCGCGATTTCCTGCTCCAATTTGTAGCCTGGCCGCCCTCACCTCTCGAGCGCACCGAAGGCCTCGAACAGCTTCGTGCTCTGGAAAACGATGCCGAGATTCAAGTCGTGATCACGAATGACAACTCGCCAGGCGTTGACACCCCCGAGCAGGCGGCGATACTCGAACAGCAACTCAGTTCATGAAGTATATCTTCGTCACCGGCGGCGTCGTCAGCTCTCTCGGAAAAGGTCTCGCGGCTGCCTCGCTCGGGACCCTCCTGGAGCATCGCGGACTGCGTGTCCTGATGCAGAAATTCGACCCCTATCTCAACGTCGACCCCGGGACGATGAGCCCTTATCAGCACGGCGAAGTCTACGTCTTGGACGACGGCGCCGAAACCGATCTCGACCTCGGGCACTATGAACGCTTCACCAGCGGGAAGCTCACCCAGATCAACAACCTCACCAGCGGTAAAGTCTACGAGACCGTCCTCGCCAAGGAGCGGCGTGGCGACTACCTCGGCGCGACCGTGCAAGT
>JBCCBR010000218.1:0-6467 GCA_039033935.1 Verrucomicrobiota bacterium | reverse complement strand
CGTCGCGACGGCGGGGAGGAGTTCCTGACTCTTTAACTCAGCTTCGGTCCAGATCCTCTCGCGCATGTCATCGAACGCAAAGTCAATCGACTCAGACACCATCTGCTCGACGGCTGCATCGGTCACGTCGACCGCGGCTGATTGAATTTCGAGGAGGTGATCTTCTCCCGTCTCGGTATCGCGCGTCAGCACCTCCAGCAGCCCGTTGGCGTCGATTGCGAACTGCACCCCGATGCGAGCCTGTCCGCGCTTGCATGGCCGAAATGGCACCTCAATTTCGCCGAGATGCCAATTGTCCCGCGCCAGCTCCCGCTCCCCCTGGAGGATCCGGATAGCCATGGACGGCTGATCATCAACCGCATTGGTGAACATCTCTCCAGCCTTAGTCGGGAGCGTGGTGTTGCGCGGGATCAGGACATTCATGAGCCCGCCATAAGTTTCGATACCAAGAGAGAGAGGGGTGACGTCGACCAAAGTCACTGACCGGATCCGTCCACAGAGCATACCCGCCTGAATCGCTGCGCCGAGAGCAACCGCTTCGTCGGGATGCTGGCTGAGGTCAGGGGAGAGTGAAAACCACTTTTCGAGGTCTCTCGCGACTGCTGGCACACGGGTGCTGCCTCCAACGAGAATGATTTTGTCGACCCGATCGATCCCTTTTTGCCGTGCCTCGGCAAAGGCTTGCTCGGAAATTACCCGAGTGCGCTGCAGCAGCGGGGCAATCAGATCCTCGAAACGATCGCGAGTCAGCTCTGACTCAAAACTTTTCCCGTCCCGGAAAAACGGTAATCGGATATCGACTCGGTCCGAATCTGAAAGCGATTCCTTGGCCACTCTTGCCGCCTCGAGCAGTCCGGCTCGCTCCTCCAAGGAAAAAGGTCCCTCTAAATCAAGCTGCTCAATTATTTCCTCGGCAACGAGGCGATCAAAATCGTCGCCTCCGAGGGCGGTATCACCGGCTGTCGCGATCACCTCAAAGAACCCGTCTGTCATTTGGAGGATGGACAAATCAAAGGTCCCGCCCCCCAGATCGTAGACCGCAATCGCCGCCGATTCCTCAAGTCGGTCGAGTCCGTAAGCAAGTGCCGCAGCCGTGGGTTCGTTGATGATCCTTTCGACGGTCAACCCAGCGAGGAGAGCCGCTTCTCGCGTCGCATCGCGCTGTCGGTGATTAAAGTATGCCGGCACCGTTATCACAGCGCGAGTCACCGGTTGTTCCAACGCATGTTGAGCCGTTTCTCTGGCTTCTGCGAGGATCTCTGAGGAGATCTTGATCGGATTGATAAAGCTTCCATCGGCCAGCACCATCTCGATTTCCCCTACTCGATCGGCTCGGATCTCGAATGGGAGTCGCGCGATCTCCTGCGCTTCGAGATCTTGAAAAGGCCTCCCGATGAGACGTTTGACCGATGCAAATGTTCGCTCTGGCTGTAAGACTCTCTGGCGGCTCGCGGCTCGCCCGACGAGGGAGTCGCCACTCGCGCTTAAGGTCACCACTGATGGGAGGAGGCGCTCGCCCTCGCGGTCGGCGAGGATGATTGGAAATCCAGAGTCGACCACACCGACAAGGGTGTGAGTCGTGCCCAGATCGATGCCGATGATGAGTTGGGACTCATCTGATCGATCGGGTGATGCCTCATCGTGATCGTTTGTCATGTGACTGATGGGAGAGCGAGAAAAGCTTCGCAGAATCGTGGCTCGACTATCCTATTTCGATCAGAGCAATGAGACGGCGCTGGCATTCCGATTCCCATTTGCGGAGAAATTTCAGCTCTGCGAGAAGTTCATTTCCAATCGCAGGATCGATTTCGATCGCAGGGAATTTTTCGAGGCGAGGGCTTCGCAGCGATTGAATTTGAGCCAGAAGACTCTGGATGGAAAGTTGGATCTTTACCGCCTGAGCCGTCTAAACAGCTTTCGCGATTGCCGATTCTGCTTGTTTAAATTTCGTTACGATCTGGTCCGCTTCGCTCAGAACCGGGCCAACTTTCTCAAACAAACCAAGTAGCTCCGCTGAGAGGCCCGCCGCATGCGTCACGGTGACGCCGCGCAGTTCGAGCCAGTGCTCCAGTCTAGCAACCGGATCGGTGAGGGTTTCCCGAGCCTGATTGAGGGATGACCGCTCATCATCGGATCTCGGGTCCGGGTCTTGTGATGCTTCTCTCCAGGAACTCGTAATCCTCTCGGGATCGAGATCAAGCGATTCGGGAAGGTCGAGCCGTGCAAACAGACTCTGCATCGGCTCCAAGGCTGCGCTTTCTCTGGATAGCAGAGATTACTTTTTGGGGCCACCGCCAGAGCGGTTACCTCCACCACCACCGCCGCCGCCGCCAGAGCGATTTCCACCACCACTGTGGTTCCGCTTTGGTGTCAGGTTGGGTTTTGCCCGCTTCTTGGGCTGACCCGGTCGTGCCATGCTCCGAGGTGAGCGGCGCTTGCCAGGACCACCACCGCCACCAGGACGTGGGCGACCATCGACGCGATAAACAATGCGAGCCTTTTCAGTGTCGTAGGGTGACATCTCGAGCTTGACGCGGTCCCCGGCAACAAGGCGAATGAATCGCTTTCGCATCTTACCGGAAATGTGGGCCAGCACGAGATGACCATTCTCTAATTCTACCCGAAACATCGTTCCGGGTAAAACCGTGTGAATGGTGCCTTCTAACTCGACTGTTTTATCGTCGTTTTGCTGCATAATCGATAGGGAGCGCGAACATCGTGCATTTCACGCCGATGAGAAGCGCTTTTTTGCGGTTTCCCGGGGGGCAGACGCACCGGGGATGGTGCCCATTCAAAAAATCCGAGTTGAATGCGCCGTCTTCGATGGCATAAAAGGGACGAGGTCTTGACGATAAGTCAGACGGGCCAAGGCGCGGGTAGCTCAGTGGTAGAGCAACTGGTTTACACCCAGTCGGTCGGGGGTTCAAATCCCTCCCCGCGCACTTTTCACTCGACTTCCACAATCACCTCGATCTCGACCGCTATATTGCCGGGGAGCGCATTCGTCCCGATCGCACTGCGCGCTCCAATACCCGCATCGCCGAAGACCTCGGCGAACAGTTCACTGTAACCATTGATGACTTGCGGCTGCTCCGCAAAATCCGATGTCGAATTCACAAAAGCGAGGCTCTTGATGACGCGCTGAATGCGATCGAGCGAGCCCAGTTCGTCCTTTAACGTCGCGAGCAGAGCGAGCCCGACCTGACGAGCTGCCGCTTGTCCTTGCTCTGTCGAAAGATCTTCGCCAAGACGCCCGGTGATGTAGCTGCCATCAGTCTGATAAGGACCATGCCCCGACAGGTATGCGAGCTCGCCAACCACCACGCAGGGGCGGTAAACTCCCCCTTTTGGCGGAGCCGGGGGCAACACGATATTCAACTCAGCGAGACGGGTTTCAACACTCATGAGTAGAGCGTTACCATGTCGGGACAGGCTCGTGAAGCACTGATCCAAGCCTGATCAGAATTTCATGACCTTCCACCCACCTTTGCCGTCATCCAAAAGCTCGCCCAGCAAGTTCCCCTCGCTGTCAAAGAGCTGGACCACACCCGTCGCGTTATCGATCGCATAACCGGCGACATTCTTGAAATCTCCCACGATATGGTAATCGCTGTCATAAACGAAAACCTGGCCGGTGACATAATTGAGATCCCAGGAACTCCCTGACGGCTTGGCATGGGCGATGTAGCCGAGATCGCTACCGACTGAGCGTGAGTGGCTCCCGACTCGGCCTACATGATGTGGTTTGTCGGTGAGAGTCATCGTCCCATAGTGAGACGCTGCTACCGGAACCTCGCGCTGCGTGTAGACCAGCTTCTGATCCGTCAACTGAATGAATCGAGCGGCACCATTAAGCTGCTCTTCGGTAAGCCCACGAAAGCCGAACCAAGCGCCTGCCGAGATGCCTTCACTGGCATAAGCACCCTCGGCCATGTTCTGAAGCGTCAGGACGACATTCCCCGGCTCGAGGAATTCCACTCCGGCTGCCTCGGCCGTGTGGAAAAGAGACACCAGACTCTGCGCGTTTCGTTGATCCGCTGTATCAACAGCGCCTTGATTGACCTTCGAAATGCTCGGAAACGCCACCGCCGAAACGACCCCAATCACAACGAGCACCAAGAGCAGCTCGACAAGAGAAAAGCCACGCTCGCTCGCTACTCGAGTCTGAGAGAGGCGAAAGCACTGGATAATTTCAAAGGACACAATCTTCACACCGTGAATATTATGGTATTTATATAAAATAACGAATCACGCAGCTTCTCGGATCACTGACTGAATCGTTTGCAGCATGTCAGCTGAGGAGACCGGTTTTTCGAGAAACGCATTTGGCATCTCTCCGTTAATGGTCCGGAGACCATCAAAGTCTCTGAGATATCCAGAGCAGATCACCACTGGGACCGGGGCAAAATCCGCCCGGAGTCGTTCAAACACTTCCGTCCCCATCATGCCGGGCATCCGCAGATCGAGAACCACTAGCTGAATTTCCGCCTCGCGAAGCGCAAATGCCTCCAGAGCAGCTGTGCCACTATCGACTGAAATCACATCATAGCCGCCCCGCTCGAGGATTGCCTGGATGACACGTCGGACGAGAAGATCATCGTCAACCACGAGGATGGATTTACCTTTATCGTCTTCATCGACTTGGTGGGCCGCTTCCATCGATCGACTCCGCTGAAACGAAACCGAGCCCATCTCCGACCCGGCGCAGAGCACAAATCGGACCCGGGTGCCCTCGCCCGGAGACGAGTCAATCTCCATCCAACCACCGTGCTGGCTGATGATGCCATGGCAGCTCGCCAGCCCGAGTCCCTGTTGCCCCGTACGCGTCGTGAAGAAAGGCGAAAAGACCTCGTCGAGCTTCGCTGGGTCGATTCCTTCCCCAGTATCCTCGATCTCAAAACTGACGAAATTCTGGCTTTCATCGGCGTTATTCACGACCAATTCGGTGTAGCGACTCACCTTCACCTGGATTTTTCCGCCGTCAGGCATCGCCTCAACCGCATTGGTGATCAGAGAATTGAGCACCCGGTGAATTTTTTCAATGTCGGCCTGAACCTTCGGAAGACCGGGTTCGACGAAAGTGCGGAGCGAGATGGACCGATGCTCGAGATAGAGGAGAGGTTCGAGGATGGCCTCAGCCGTCACCTCATCCTGGTCGAGGAATTCCTGCTGCGAAAAGCTGAGCATCCCCTGGACAAGGTTGGCGGCGCGCTGGGTGCAATCGCGCGCGCTATCGATCGACTCGACCTCGGAAGTGCCTTCTAGCGAGCTGCGGATGATCTCCAAATTCCCTGTAATCCCGGTCAGCAGATTATTAAACTCATGCGCCATCCCCGCCGAGAGGGTGCTGACGGTTTCGAGACTCCGGGCCTGCTCCAGCTTCCGTTCGAGCGTGGTCTCCTCTGTGAGATCGGAAAAGACGTAGAGAATCGCAAAAGGCTCCCCCTGGTTATCGTGGATCGGGGCCGAGTAAATTTTGACGACACCGTTTTCGACATGCCTCAGATTCCAGCGCTGTGGGGCGAGGCTGCCGGGGCGCTCCATTGACTGGCCGAGCCATTGGCGAAGATCGTCGGAATCTTCGAATTGGGAAATCAACGCCTGGGCGACCTCTCCTGGAGAAAGTGAATCGGTGAAGACATTAAACAGTCGTTCGAAAGCAGCATTCGAGAGCAGTGTCTCACCCTCACGGGAAATCACCCAGATGGCCTCGCGAGTCGCATCGTGAACGGCCGAGAGCTGCGCGGTCTTTTCCTCGACCAGCTCCGCGAGGTGAGACTGATGACTCTCCACTGTCTCAGCCATCTCATTGAAACTGGCCGCGAGTTGGCGGATTTCGGCCGGCCCCTGGACAGGCGCACGTGCAGCGAGGTTTCCAGTCGCCATGGCGCTCGCGGCAGCAGTCGCTTCGCTCAGTTCCTGGGTCAGACGTCGGCTTAGAAAATAGCCGACTCCCCACGCCAGAAGTGAGGCAAATACCGCGATGCCCCCCTGCCACAGAGCGGCCCGAAGCACGAGCTCGTCGATCGGGTTTTTTGGAAAACTGGCGAGGATCGTCCAAGCGGTCAATGCCGAGTCGGTATCCGCGATGCCTGCGGGATGCCAGAGCGAGCTCACCGCATAGTAGGTCTGGCCCTCAAGCGACTCAAACTGGAGCCCGCGAGAGTCAAGCGGCTCCGTCGAAAGTCGAGTCTGGAGACGTGTTTTGTTGCGGTGAGAGATGACTCGGCTGTTCTGATCGAGGAGGATGATCCCGCCGTTGCCTCCGAATTGGTATTGGTCGGCGATCTGCCAGATGGGGACGAGGTCAATGGTCACGCGCAGCTCTTTTCGCCCATCGACGAGAGGAGCGACCCAATGCAGTTGCGATTGCTCACCTTCGGAAAACTCGATCCTCTCGTTCGAACCGTCACCATCCTGAGGCAAAAGTTCTACCCCCAGAATGATCGGATACCCCGTTGAAGTTT
>JBCCBR010000217.1:0-6467 GCA_039033935.1 Verrucomicrobiota bacterium | reverse complement strand
GACATCGGGGAGCTGACACCCGTCCGAAATCTGACAGAACTCGAAGCGACCCTGACGAGGTGGGCCAATCCAGAAGCGGCCGCGACTGAGGGGGCCTCGATTGGCTACATCCTCAGTCTCGAAGGGGCAGACTCGATCGTGACGCTGGATCATCTCGAGCGCGCCTGGGACTATGGACTCCGAGCAATCGGACCGGCTCACTACGGGACAGGGCGTTACGCGATGGGCCACAATCGAGAAGGTGGCTTTCCTCCAGCGGGCCGAGAACTGCTCTCGAAAATGGACGAGCTCGGTTTCATCCTCGATGTCACCCATCTCAGCGACGATTGCTTCTTCGAAGCGCTCGACCGATACGAGGGGCCGATCTGGGCAAGCCATTCGAATTGTCGGTCGATAGCACCCGATGTCCGGCAATTTTCCGACGAGCAGATTCGGCTTCTGATCGAGCGCGATGCGGTGATCGGAGCAGTTTTTGATGGATGGATGATGGTCCCGGGATGGACCCGCGGCAAAACAACACCTCAGTCGATCGGACTGAAAATTTCACACATCGCCGACCATATTGATCACATTGCACAACTTGCGGGTAGCGCCCGTCACTGTGGGATCGGCAGCGATCTTGATGGTGGTTTCGGAAAAGAGCAATGCCCCACCGATCTCGACACGATCGCTGACCTTCAAGGGCTCGATCAAATACTCCGCGCACGGGGATTCGACTCGGAAGCGGTCGAGGGGGTCTTTTCCGGAAATTTCCTCAGGCTGATTCGCTCAGCGTGGTCATCGTGAGCCGGTTGGATCGGGAGGGCAAAAGCTGCCACTTCCCCTTTCAATCGGGATTCGCCCACTCGCGAATCACCGCCTCCATTCCGCGAACACTGTCGGCGAAAGCTTCCAAATCGAGATCCTCGATCGTCTCATCGGGTCCATCACCATTCCCGGATAAATCGGATGCCCCGGTCGCGAGAACGGCAAAGTATCCCATATCCCAAAACGCCTTGGCCACCCCCAACTGCAGGTCTGCTGAGTTGTAAGATGTGGTGTCAGCCTCAGCGCGTTGCTCAGAAGCATTCCGGAAAGCAGCGTTGGCAGACCGAGTGATGTATTGAGAGTTGGTGTCACCGTAAAAGGTAATCTGAAAGTCGTCGCTATCGCCCGAACCACGAGCGATGGTATCGAGGTAGAGCGCACCGACGATCCGCTCTTCAGCCTCTCTTGCGTCGTTCGCAAATCGGACACTGCCACGCTCGCTGACTTCAGTTGCCTCATCATTCGAGAAAGCCACAAACCGGATCGAGCGCTGCTGCGGATCCCCTGCGAGAGCCCGCGCCAGCGAAATCAATGCCGAGATACCCGAGGCGTTGTTGTTGGCTCCTGCGGACTGTTTCGGGCTGTCGTAGTGAGCGGCGACAATGACGACCTCTCCTCGCCGAGTCGCACCCGGCAAAGTCGCGACGAGATTTTTCCCGATCCCTTCAGAAGTGGAAAACGGAACAGTTTTGACCGGATACCCGATATTCCCTCCTCCAAGAGTCGACTCAATCCAGGCAGCGGCGCCCGCCAACGCATCGGGCTCACCAAGATGGCGGGGGCCGATTCGTTCGGCAAGCACGCTGAGCGAGCGCTCAAGATCCGACTCACTGACGGGGGCCCGATTGAGCGCAGCTGCCTCGAGCCTGATCTGCTCGTTGGCGTCAAAATCAGGATCTGGTTTTTTGGTCACGTAAATGATGAGCGAGATCGCTCCCAGCACAAACAGGCCGATCGGTAGACCCAAGACGAGGAAAGGAATTACCCGAAAACCCGATGATCTGGTGTCGGGTGAGTCCGGTATTTCGGGAGCTGCGTCGGGGTCGGGAGAGTTCATCCAAGTCTTTCTTAACTTACGGCAACAGTTCCAGTTCCGAAACTACCGCGTCAGCTGCTCGTTGATGCGCTCCGCCTTCACCAAGCGTCTCTATCACCTCCTCAAGGTCGCGGAGCAGGTCAGAGCGACTCACTTCGTCGTCTAGCAATCGACCAAGCTCAGCCGCGAGTGCCTCCGGCTTCGCAGATTCCTGGAGCATCTCGCGCACCACCTCACGACCTGCGATCACATTGACAATTCCGAGAAACTTAACTTTGAGCACGGTTCTGGCGACCCAGGCGGTGAGCCAGGCAACTTTGTAGATCAGGCAATAAGGCAGACCCAGTGCGGCCGCCTCGAGAGTAGCGGTGCCCGATGCGACGACTCCGACAGCAGAGCGCTGCATGATATCGTAGCTGTCCAACTCCCCTGCCGAGACCACGTCGGTGAGCCCTGCGTCACTAACCTGACCACTAAGCATCTCAGTCAATTCCGGTGAGGCTCCAGCAGTCGCGAATCTCAGCTCTGGGCGATCTCGGCTCAGAATTCGGGCAGACGCGAGCATGATCGGGAAGAGGGCCTCAATCTCTCTTTCCCTCGATCCTGGAAGCAGGGCGACTAAATTGGCATCGCGCTTCGGGGCATTAGCTCGCCTCTCCGCGAATTTATCGATTAGTGGATGTCCAGAAAAGACAGTCTTCAGACCACTTTTTTCATAAAGATCTTTTTCAAAAGGAAAAATGCAGATCATCAGATCGAGTAACTTCGCCATTGTCTCGATGCGACCTTTCTTCCAGGCCCAAACCTGGGGACTGATGTAGTAGATCAATTTCCCACCGTAGCCCTGATCGCGAAGTCTCTTCGCCAACCGAAGATTAAATCCAGGGTAATCTATCAAGATGACGGCCGCTGGATTGGAGTGAATGATCTGCGCTCCGATCGTCACTAACTTATCGCGGAAGTAGCGATATTTTCTGAGGACCTCGACAAATCCCAGCACAGCAGCGTCCGCGAGCCAGTTGTCGATGTCGGGAAAATTCGCCTGCATCTGCGGTCCCCCCAGGCCCCGAATCACAAGATCTCCTCGCTTATTAGCCAGTGCCTGCAGCAACTCTGCGCCGTGAATGTCCCCACTTACCTCGCCGGCTACCAGAAAGAGCTCCGTTTTTCCACTCATCGGTCAGGGTATTAGTTGGATCGAACTATTCTGACCGGCGTTGCACCACCGTCGCGGTGTCGGTGACGTGAGGTGAGAGGTCGGCATCAGGGATTGACGGGAAAGCGATACTCCCTCGACCAGTAATCGAGTCCCGCATTGAGATCCTCGCAATAATCATCGTATTGCTCCGCTTCGAAAAATCCTCGATGTGTCGTCGCCAGTGAGCTGATCAGGAGTGTCGAACCGCTGATTGTCGGTTTGTCGATTTCCCAGGTGCGAAAATCTGACTTTAAGCTCATCCCATCACCTCCATCTGAAGCGACAAAACCACTGGTGCCGTCTGGGATCTTCAGACGACAGCGGCTCGCGAACTCAAGCGATACCATGATCTCGATTGGATTGTTTCGCTCTGACGCTGGCATCTCTTCGAGAAAATAACGTTCCCAGATTGCCGGAGCGCGGATAATCCATTCCCCATCGCGCTTTCTCACGTGAGAGCTCAACTCATATTCGATCTCGAGAACAAACGGACCAGGTCCCACCTCGAGTCCTTTCACATCGAGGCTGCGAATCCTTGGTGCGCCCACGTCTCGGAGAGCTTGAGTGAGGCGCTCCCGACGGTCGGCCCCCTGCATCGTCGCGAAGTACGACCTCATCCAGCAGGCAGGATACCCTCTCGCGGTGATGGTCTCCTTCACCAAAAGCCGCGACTTGTCCCGCAATAAGCTGACCTCCCGATCACTTTCCAAGATATCAGGCAGAGCATCGGCCAGATCGATCGATTCCAGACGAATTGAATCTGGCTCAAGAACAAGAGCCTGCTCGCCGAGCAATAGCTGAGGCGCAACCCAACCCGCTGGGGTGTGATCTGATGTCAGGTCGACAAACGGGCTCCCGGCCGCGCGAGGGACATAGACCACCATGTGGTCAAACTGATTCAAAGAAGGTAGCTCTGGCTGAATTTCGCTGTTCACCGAGACGAGGCAGAGATGAGCCTCGATACCAACCGCTTCCAGCATCTCTTTGAGTAATACCGAGTGGTCTTTACAATCGCCATATCGGTTCCGAATAATATCCATCACAGGATTCGGGATTCGAGCGCGCTGCCCAAATTCGATGCCCTGATAACTCAACAAATTCTGAATATGACTCGAAATGGCATCAATCTTTTCCTGGTCATTTTCGCAATCGATCACCAGTTCAGTTGCCACCTCAACGAGATGATCTGATGGCTCGCTCTCTGATTCTGTTAACAGCGTCAGATACTCGTCCCCGACTGACTCCCAACTGAGACCAGCATCACTTAACCAAGCAAAAGGGCTGAAGTGATTGGTCCACGGCTGATTGCTTTCATCCCTGGTCGGTGTCGTCGGGGAAGCAAACAAGGCGACACCTTCACTCCATTCCAATTTCTCGACTGCGCCGTTGCCCTGGGCCCCAACTTTGTCAATGTCCCCCGTTACAAAGAGAATCGCACCACCACTGGGGACAGATTTCGCGAGAGGGTATTCAAAAAAACCAAGCTCTCGGGCCGCCCCGAGACCTTGTCTAGTGACTTCCGCCCGGAGAGTCGCACCAACTCGAAGACCTGGAACTGGGACGTGGACAACCTTTTCGGTGGTCGCCAAAATGTCGCTATTGTGATCAACCAGGTAGTAGTCATCGACTTCACCCTCAGCTATCACTTCCCCCGACTCATCTACTACTTCAACTCGATTCACGAATAGCGCCTGACTCAGGGGATCAAACAGATATCTCAGGGTCGAAAAATCTTCCACCGCCTGTTTCGTTAAAATCTTGACCTCGATGTAGTTTGTCCGCTTGAGCGGCTCTCCCTCGCGATAATCGATACCTTGAGATCGGACTGGCAAATACGCACCAAACAGAGCCGCATCATCCGGGGGATTTTTTGCACGCGCGCGCTCGATCACTTCGGCTACTTCGCGAGGTAGCTCCACCGGGGCGATCTCGCTCTGGATCATCGCTGTATTGCCTTTGCCGAGCATCCCGGAGACATACTCGAGGTATTCTGTGATCTCGGGGTTATCGGGCTCGAGAAGAGAGGCCTCTTCAAACGCCCGTTTTGAGTCTGGATACTCCTCCAACCCAAGATGCGCTTTGCCTTTCTGGAAAAGCGTCGAGGCACTCGGCACATTCGAAGAGACTCGCTCATCGATTCGCGTCAGCGCGAGGTCATACTGCTCGAGATCGAGATGAGCTTCGATCCTGGCCGACGCCAGCTCCGCGTCGAAGGGAAACTCTTCCGCCAGCGAATCAAACAGGTCGGTCGCTTCTTCGTCTCGATCGAGCTGAATCAAGATTTGCGCCTTCCACTTGCGTGGCTGGTAAGAAGCAGACTCTTGCTGGTCGAGAAACGCATCGATGATCCCGAGACCTCGCTCACGATCTTCTGTATCGACACAAATATTGATACAATCCAACAAGTCATCTTCGATTGCATGCCCGGCTGCGAAAGCGGTTTCGTAAGCATTGATCGCACTTTCAGGCTCATCAGCGAGGGTGTAAGCATTTGCTTTGACCGCGTGTAGATCGGTCCATTCCGGAAATCGCTCCAACCCCGCCTCGGCCAGCTCGATGACTTGTTCGGGCGACTCGAAGTTGAGCAATGCTTCAAGCCAGTTTGTGTAGAATTGGCCATCCTCTGGATTGAGCTGGTCCGCCTCCGAAAACCAATCCGCGGCCGCCCGATACTGGTGCCGCCGGAAGTGCACCAACCCAACTTGATTGTGAACATTCGCGATCGCCTCACGCGTCGCTTTTGGTTGTTCAGAATTTGCGACTGGCCCCACCGGGGTCGTCAATTGATAGCTCGATAGGGTCTCTTCGAGACGTCGATCAAAGCCGTCCCGTTGAGTCTGGGCCCAGGCGGCGAGAGTCCAGACCTGCTCACCGTCTCGCAATACCCGAAAGCGATATTCATACTCAAGACCACCGGCATTGGATCGAGTTTTCAGTTCAATACCTTCAGCACTGCCCTGCTCAATGACCCGTCGGTTGAACGTGCCGTCCGGGTGGATCACCCCAAATCCCTGCGCCAACGCACCGGTAGCAAGTTCGTCAATCGACGGATCGAGCTCGTCGAGACGAAACGCCATGATTCCGGTCGCCTCGTCATGGCCTCGGTTTGCAGCGAAATGAGCTTCCGGGTAATCATTCTCGACCGCTCCATAAGGAACCCACCCTGACACACCAAGGTCGACTTCGATTCCAAGATCTGATCGCGCCAGCGGGGGAACCGTGGCCCCCTGGGTCGAGATCACGAGATCGGGATTGATCAACGTGAGCCCGTCGGCAAACTGCTCCATCCTGCGGATGTTTTCGGCGGACAAAAACTCATCCATCCCGAGGTAATATCCCAAGCCCAACCTACCGTTTTATTTAACCCCCAAGTACCTATACCGGTTGAAATGGTATAGATAATACAACCAACACCCCATAGGAACG
>JBCCBR010000216.1:0-6476 GCA_039033935.1 Verrucomicrobiota bacterium | reverse complement strand
CGTTTCACTGTAGGAGTAGAGCAGGGGCACCGGACGCTGATCGGTCCTGACGACCTGAGCCGGTTTGCCGGTCAGCTTCTTGATCTGCTCTTTGAAAAAGTCAGTCGATCCAAACGTCGCCGACATCAGCAGAAACCGGCCTTGCGGAAGGGTAAGCAGCGGGATTTGCCAGGCAGCACCGCGGTCGCGGTCGGCGTAGTAGTGAAACTCATCAATGATCACTTCGTCGAATTCGAGGAAGGCCCCATCGCGGAGTGCAAACTGAGCCAGAATTTCGGCCGTGCAGACGATGATCGGCGCCGCGCTATTGATGGTCGCGTCTCCTGTAATCAGCCCGACCGATTCGGGACCGAAATCGTCGCTGAGAGACAAGAATTTTTCGTTGGCGAGCGCCTTGATCGGCACGGTGTAGATCGAGCGCTTGCCCCGGCTCCAAGCCAGATACTGGAGAGCGAGCGCAACCAGCGATTTACCCGAGCCTGTCGGAGTGTTGAGAATCACATTTGCCCCGCTGTAGAGCTGGAGAATCGCCTCTTCCTGGTGATCGTAGAGCTCGATATCGCTGTCGGCGACGTGTGCCAGAAAACTGTCGAGGATTGCGTCAGGCGTATCGCCGTCAGCTCGGTTGAGGCGGGGCATTCAATGCACAATACAACCTGGATCTTTTGATCTGCAAGGACAGGGCGGTTTGGGTTTGTTCCCTGATTTGGGCTGCATCCTACATTAGGGGCTGACTATTAGTGAGTTAAGCCAATTCTGAACTGACCTGGAACATCTGCTGCATCTCCTGGTGGTCGTTATGGAAAACACCATCTCAGTAATCAATCCTAAAACAGATGAAGCGGTAAAATTGCCACCACCGCTAAACCAGGGCGACGACAATTCGGTCTCGACCTGCAACCTCCTTCTCCGAGGTGAGCTGGCAGCTGTTGAGACCTACGAAAAGGTCATCGAAAAATTCGGCGATCCGACCTTTGGGGGGATTCTCCGAACAGGATTGGCCGATCATATGAGAGCATGCAGTCTTCTCCGTGAGTTTGTCTTGGAAGAAGACGCTGCCCCAAAGGAAGATTCCGGCATTTGGGGCGCCCTAACACGGGGCATCCAGAGTACGGCGAATCTGTTTGGCGCTTCTTCTGCCATCACGACGCTGCTCCAAGGAGAGCGCCTCGGGAAGAGCGCCTATGAGGGTGCACTCTCATCGGACTCGGTAGATGCCGACTTCAAGCTCTTGATTCGGGATCGCTTGCTCCCTTACGTCAACGAGCACATCAGACGTCTCGAATCTACTCGTGAGCAGATCAAAGGTTCCTAAATGTTAGGCATGAGAATTTCGATTTTCGGAAGTATAGTTGTGGCGGCCACCGCAGTGGTCGCCACATCCGTCTCTGGTGCAGACAAGGTCGGAACTTTGTTGTTTGCAGCAGATAATCCCGAGCCAATTGGTGCGATCAGCTTCCAAGACACCGACGATGGTCTCCTCGTTTCGACTCTCATCACCTCTCTCGAGCCGATGGAAACCTATCGGATCGAGATTCACCAGTATGGTGATCCGGGAGGGATTCACCTGGGTCCCGCATTACCAGAGACGCAGGCATTTGGCAACAGCCTCGTAGTCAAGGCTGACGGTGTAGGGACACTTAGCTCGTCGTTTGTGATGGACATCCCGCTGTTCGAAAATGAGGGCGCCTCGTTTTTGGCGGGCAGGGCGGTTGCCGTCTATCGAGTCGAGTTGATCGCACAACGCAAGCCGGTACTGACCGACCGTGTTGCGTTTGGAGTGGCGGCTCGTCTTCCGAGCGATTTTGACCCGATCTTCGATTTCGAGGCGAGGGTCGGAATGACTCCAGCCCTTTCAAGCCGTGCTCCCTTGGACGGAGATGGAGTCGCTGGCGAAGTGGCGGACGGTCTCGATGAAGCGGGTCGAACCCTGGTTGAGGGCCTCGGCGAAGTGATCGAGCAAACCGGTGAAGCGATCGAAAACGTTGCTGAAGAATTGCAGGAGTAAAATCTCTGGTGCCGGGGGCGCACTAAGGCTGTCCCCGGGGTATCTTCTTGAGGAGATACTTCGCGCCAATCGCAATGCCATAGCCGAGGCAAGCGAGGATCACGACAAATGGGCCCGTCGGAATATCCAATTGGAAGCTCAGTGCGAGTCCTCCTGCGTTATAGGCGACCGACAGGAGAACCGCGCCGACGATGATCAACCACATCCGACTTACGAAGCGAGATACGGTCGCAGCTGGAAGTATCAGCAGAGCGAGTGAAAGGATGATACCCGCCACGCGAACCACCAGAACCATCGCGAGGGCTGTCAGGACAAGAAGCAGGATGTAATAGGCACGGGCGTGGACTCCCCTGAGGCTCGCGAATTCGGGATCGAAACACACCGCAACCAGCTTGTGGTAGTTGAAGAGGATCGTCAGAACCACGACTGCACCAAGAATCAGGGTAGCTATCACATCTTCAAATGAGGTCAGGAGGATGTTCCCGAAGATGTAGCTCTCAAGGTAGACTGCGGTTCCGGGCGAGTAATGCAGGAAGAGGAGCCCTGAAGCCATCCCGGCAGCCCAGATCGCGCCTATGATGGTGTCTTCCCGCTCGAACCCACTGAGGCTGATCCACCCGATGATGAGGGCCGAGAGGATAGCAGCGACGATCGCTCCAAGGGTCGGCGTCAGCCACCCGATATCATAGGTCCGACTGTAGTAGACGGCGGCTCCAATCCCACCAAGCATGGCGTGCGAGATAGCTGCGGCGATGTAGCTGATCCTTCGAGTCACCACGAATGTCCCGACTGCACCGAAAGTGACGCTCGCGACAATGCCGGCTAAAAGGGCGTAGCGAATCACCGGAATGGTTCGCAGGGTTTCGAAGAACTCATTCATGCCCGTGCTCGTGCTGTTTTTCTTGAGTGCGACGAGTCGCGCGATCGTGCTCGGCCCGATTCGATCCACTGTAGATGCTTCGAATCGTTTCTCCATCGAGCGGAAGCTCATGGCGGTGAACGCGCCGATTCACACAGATGACGCTGTCGCCGATCCGCGCGACCAAGTCTAGGTCATGTGTCACCAGCAGCACCGTGATCGACTCCTGCAGATTTGCGAGAGTCTCGAGAAATTGTGCTTCCACCGAGAGATCAACATTTGCGGTGGGCTCGTCGAGTAAGAGAAGTTTTGGCGAAGTCGCCAGAGCACGAGCGATCAGGACGCGTTGCCGCTGACCGCCCGAGAGCGAAGCAAAGGGTCGCCGGGCGTGGTCTTCGAGGCCGAGCTCGGCCAGCGCTTTGCGTGCCACTTCGCGGCATGAGGGTCGGAAGTGGCCCAGTCGAGTGCGGTCGAGTCTGCCCATCAACACGATATCGAAGGCAGAGACCGGAAAGAGCGGATCGAAGTTAATGTGCTGCGGCACGTAGCCGATTGATTTTCTTGCTTTGGCAGGACTCAGTCCTCCGATCGTGATCGATCCGCTCTCTGGTTCGAGCAGACCCAGCATCAGCTTGAGCAATGTCGACTTGCCTCCACCATTTGGCCCGATGATGCAGGATGAGCCCTGTTCCGGGACGGAGAAAGAGACGGACTCCAGAACTGCCGGGCCTTGGTAGCGGAAAGTGAGGTCGTGACATTCGACAAGCATCGTCTCGAGAAAAAGGGGAATTCCCGACGAGATTAAATCACAATTTCACCGAGCTCCCACCGAGAATGAACACACTCGGTTTTACATCGTCAATTGGCTGACGAAGAGGACACGATTGTCCGGCCGGAGTTTGGGTGTGGCTCAGGGCGGCACTTGGCCGCCACGCGGTGGCCCCCACGCTCACGACTGATCTCCCGCTGCGGTCGCAGCGATCGCCTTTGCGATCGAACGGAGATTGGCAAACACGTCGCGGGAAAGTGGGTCGAGCTCAGCTACTTCTCCGCCAATGGCAGAGGCGAGCGAGCGAGCACTGCTCTGATCAAATTGAGGCTGCACAAAAACGACGGTGACGTCGTCCTCTTGAGCTTGAGTGGCGATTTTCGCGAGTTGTTTTGGGGTCGGCTTTTGATTGCCGATCTCGATCGCGACCTGCTCCAGCCCGTAATCGGCGGCGAAGTAGGCGAAAGCCCCGTGGTAGACATAGAATTTGCTGCCCTTAGCTGAAGCAAGTGTCTCGCGGAGCTCTTTGTCGATCTCATCCAGCTCAGCGGTCAGCGCTGCCAGATTTTGGTCAAGCACCACGCCTTCCTCTTCGCCAAAATGCTTTTTCAGTTCGCTCGTGATTGTGACCGCCTGTTGCTTCAGCATGCTTGGGGAAAGCCAGACATGGGGGTCCTTGAGATCTTCGTGATCATGGTGGTGGTCGGCGTGCTCCTCGGCCTCGCCTTCGGTGTGGCCATCGGTTGAAAGACAGATGTCGCAGCTCCCCTCGAGCAGATCGAGATTCGCCAAAAGATCGATTGGCACTGGACCGCTCTTGCCATCACCAACGGCGACGAAGAAACCACCCTCGAAGCCGAGCTCTCCCGAGAACAGAAAATTTGCTTTTGTGATGCGGGCTAGTTGGCGCGGGGAAGGCGAGTAGTTGTGGCAGTCATCGCCTTCGTTGCAGATCGTGCGAACTTCGATGAGATCCCCAGCGAGCTTCTCAAGCACAAATGCGTAGGGGGGGACTGGGACGTAGGCGACTGGTTTTTCTTCATCGGCCGAAGCCCTTGACGAGAGGCCCAGGGCGAGGATCAAAGCTGAAGCCAAACCTGCAATGCTCGAGACTCCCGAAAATGGCGCTTTCATAAGAGAACGCTAATGCAACGGGATTGCATTTCAATGGCTATTTCCCGGACACCCAGCGGTCAAACGCAGGCGGGACAGGTGCCCTGAAAAAGGAGCGAGTGGCTCAAATCACGCCATCCCAGTCTTTTCGCGAGCTCGCTCTCGACCTTGTGGACCACACAAGTCACAGGAACCTCCGAAAGGGTGCCGCACTCCCGACAGACGATGTAGTCGTGATGATGATTGGGAAGGTCTAGTTGGAACCAACTGGCTCGCTCCCCCAGGGATAACTGCCGAACGACTCCAAGCTCTTTAAGCTTGTTAACAAGGCGGTAGATAGTTGCCTGGTCGCGACCTTCCAGCTCGGGGGACTCGCCCAGCTCCGCTAACGAAAACGGCTTGTGTCGTTTGAGCATGACGCTGAGGAGAGCCTCAAGAGCATCCGAGCGGCGCATTCCCCGATCGCGGAGACGTTCGATGATCCCATCAATGATCTTCCGACACTCTTTTGCTGATACTTCGCAAGATCCTGAATCATTCTGCTCCTGTAATGCGCTCATCGCCGTGGGTAAGGCCAGAGTAGACTCATTGGAGAGGCGCTGCAAGGTTGGAACGTCTTCTCTTGGGAGGGTTTTGGAAAGTGCTTCCGTTGCCTGTTTGCAATTTTCCATCGGGAGAGGAAGGGAGGTTTCTTGATAGTCTCCTAAACTTCTGTCCACTCGATCATGAGGTCGTCTCCAAAGGCCTCAATCGCCTCTGTGATCGATTCACGATCCAGAGAATCGGGGAGACTGAGAGTGAAGTCGGCTTGGAAATGCTGTTCCCCGGTCCAGGGGGCTTCGCGACACTCAGTAGCGAGTTCGTCGACATTGGCACCTTCTCGTGCCAGAGCTGAGGAGATCGCGCTGACGATGCCTTTCCGGTCAAGCCCCACCACACTGAGCAAGGCCCGCTCTGACTCGACCGCCGGAGACTCACTGACATGCCCATCCGAGTGGATCACCGAGACCTTGAGGCCATCTTTTTCCAGCTCATTCAAGGCCTTGTCGAGCTGCTCGATTTTGTCTTTTGCAATCGTTAGCTGGACCATTCCGGCAAACTGGCCGCCGAGTCTTGCGAGCCGGCTTGACTCCCAGTTTCCACCGGTCCCGTTGATCGCGTTGGAGACCGCCTCGACCAACCCAGGGCGGTCAGATCCAAGCAGGGTGATGATGAGCGTTTGATGCATGGTAAGAAGGGACACGAGAAGGGATCAAGTCGCTGGGATCCAGCGCTGAGCAATGAGGGCGAGGGCAAAAGCGATCAAGCAGACGAGTGCAGCAGAGAGGTCAGTAAAAGATAGAACACAGGCATCATAGAGCGCGATTCCAGCGATCGCGTATCCGATTCCTTGAGGAATTCTGACTGAGAGAGCTTTGCGAAAGACCGCTATCCACGCCCAGATCACAACAACGCTCCCGATGACAAGTCCAAGCGAGATGGCATCGGCACTCTCTCTTGCTCGGAACACGAAAAGCGGAAACAAGACAGGGAAGGTCAGCAGGAGCCTGGTCAGGTATCGCCCACTTTGCGGGGGCGAGGTGAGATGCTCCTGTCGCGCGGCGAGGGTCAGGCCGGAAATGTAAAGGACTGACCCGCCAGCGATGACATAGAGAGGCCAAGGGGCGATGTCGGCGAGGCTGGCTCCCTGGACCGCAGCACTGGCCCCTGCTAGGAGGTAAACGAGG
>JBCCBR010000215.1:0-6483 GCA_039033935.1 Verrucomicrobiota bacterium | reverse complement strand
CCGAGCTCTTCAAAAAATTCACCCGGACAAACGGGTCATGCTGATCGCGGAGAAGGGGACGATGGGGGTTGGTTCTTCACGGATGTCAGGGGTAAACAACGTGGCCCTCTGGACTGGGAAACAGGCGAGTCCCTATGTGCCGTTCGTCAATATCGCTCCGATTGTCGCCGATACGAACGGTATTTCGCCGATCTTTTTGACGACTGTCAGTGTCACCGGGGGCATCGGCATCGACCTGAAAAATTGGGTTAAAAAGACCGATGAAGACGGTAAAACCGTGGTCGATGCGAACGGGGACCCAGTGCTTGAGGAGGCCTATTCGGTCGCCACTGGGACAGTGCTGACGATCAATACGAAGGAGAAAAAGCTTTATCAAGGGGACACCGAGCTGGTCGGTATCTCATCGGCTTTAACACCTCAGAAAGTCGAGTTCATTCGGGCGGGAGGCTCCTACGCGATCGTCTTTGGCAAGAAGTTGCAGAGCTTTGCCGCGAAGACTCTCGGGGTCGATCTGCCTCCGGTTTTCGCGCCGTCTAAAATTGTCTCGCACGAAGGCCAGGGATTGACCGCGGTCGAGAAGATCTTCAATCGCAACGCTGTCGGTGTCGCCGATGGAGCGGTCCTCCACGCTGGCTCGGACGTCCGCGTCCGAGTTAATATCGTGGGATCTCAGGACACCACTGGCTTAATGACTTCGCAGGAGCTGGAGTCGATGGCCGCGACTGTCATTTCGCCGACGGTCGATGGTGCCTACCAGTCGGGCTGCCACACCGCATCGGTTTGGGACAAAAAAGCCCAGGCCAACATTCCGAAGTTGATGAAGTTCATGAACGACTTCGGATTGATCACGGCGAGAGATCCCGATGGTGAATACCATTCGATGACCGACGTGATTCATAAGGTGCTGAACGACCTCACGGTCGACGATCGGTCAATCATTATTGGTGGCGATTCTCACACGCGGATGTCGAAGGGCGTCGCATTTGGAGCTGACTCCGGGACCGTCGCCCTCGCCCTCGCGACCGGCGAAGCGACGATGCCGATTCCAGAATCGGTCAAGGTGACGTTTGAAGGTGATCTCAAATCGCACATGGATTTCCGAGATGTGGTCCATGCGACTCAGGCTCAGATGCTGAAGAAGTTTGGGGAAAACGTCTTTCAGGGTCGAGTTATCGAGGTGCATATCGGGACACTCCCGGCCGATCAGGCATTTACGTTTACGGATTGGACAGCAGAGATGAAGGCGAAGGCTTCGATCTGTATATCGGAGGACGAGACCCTGATCGAATCGCTTGAAATCGCGAAAAGTCGGATCCAGATCATGATCGATAAGGGGATGGAGAACGAGGGACGCGTGCTTCACGGTCTCATCGAGATGGCGGATCAGCGAATCGCTGATATTCGCTCAGGGAAGGAGTCGGCCCTGCGTCCTGATAGCAACGCGAAGTATCACGCCGAATTTGTGGTCGATCTCAATCGAATTGTCGAGCCGATGATTGCTGACCCCGATGTCAACAATGACGATGTCTCGAAGCGCTACACACACGATACGATTCGCGACTTGTCGCACTATGAAGGAGAGAAAAAAGTCGATCTCGGCTTTGTAGGTTCCTGCATGGTGCACAAAGGCGACCTCAAAATTGTGTCGCAAATGTTGAGAAACCTTGAGAAGCAGCAAGGGGAAGTGCGCTTCAAAGCACCGCTCGTGGTGGCTGCTCCGACCTACAACATCATCGACGAACTGAAGGCGGAAGGTGATTGGGAAATGCTCCAGAAATACTCGGGTTTCGAGTTTGATGACCACGACCCCAAGCAGGCCGCCCGGACTGAGTATGATGACATGATGTATCTCGAGCGCCCCGGCTGTAATCTCTGCATGGGCAATCAGGAAAAAGCTGAGAAAGGCGATACCGTTCTCGCGACGTCGACTCGACTTTTCCAGGGACGGGTGGTTGAGGATTCCGACCGGAAGAAAGGGGAATCGCTACTCGCCTCCACTCCGGTAGTGGTCCTCTCGGCGATCCTTGGGAGGATCCCAAATATGCAGGAATACAAAGATGCAGTCGAGGGGATCAATTTGACTAAGTTTGCTCCTCCGCTTGAGGAGTTGAGTATTGGTGGACTTGCTTCGTAGATTTGGTTCTTGGTTCGTAGCCGCGTTTGCAAAAACGTGGTCGGGTTCAGTTTCTGGCGTCCTTTGTCGTTCTTGGATCTTGGATCTTGGATTTGTCCTTTGTCCTTTGTCCTTTGTCCTTTGTCCTTTGTCCTTTATCTCGGGGAATGGACGGGGCTCTCGGTCCCAGAGAAAGCAGTCAATCAATTTGACCCAGCGCTGGCGACTTTTGATCGCAGCTGAGTGGGGTTGGCTGGCGCTTTTTCTGGGTCGGAGCGGATCTGATGCTCCGATGCCGGATTCCGGCCTCGCATGAGGTGCTTGGCGGAGTGCTCTTGAAGGCAGACTTACCTCTCGCTGATCGGTGTGATCGGCTGATCTTCGCTCGGCCCAGTGTAGAGCGTGAGAGGACGATAGAGACGGCTGTCGTCGAGCTGCTCGAGGATCTGTGCAGTCCAGCCTGCAGCTCGCGAAATCGCGAAAATGGGAGTGAAAAGATCGGTCGGAATTCCGAGCGAGTAATAAACCGTCGCCGAATAAAAGTCGACGTTGGCGTTTAGCCCTTTACGCTCGCGCATAATTTCGGCGATCCGCTCTGACATGTTGATCCACTTGGCCTCACCCAATTCCTCGGTGAGCTTAACCGCCATCTTGCGAAGGTGGGGCGCACGGGGATCGAGCACTTTGTAGACTCGGTGGCCGATACCCATGATCTTTTTCTTGTTGGTCAGACAATCCTCAACGTAAGCGTCGACCTGGTCTTCGCTGCCAATTTCGTGGAGCATGTGAATGACGCCCTCGTTGGCCCCGCCGTGGAGAGGACCTTTCAGCGTTCCAATCGCCGACGTGACCGCAGAGTAGATGTCGGAGAGGGTCGCGATGGTGACGCGAGACGAAAACGTCGAAGCGTTCATTCCATGATCAGCATGGAGGATGTAGGCAACGTCGAGTGTTTTGGTCGCCTCGGCTCCTGGTTCCTCACCACTGATCAAATAAAGAAAATGGGCGGCTTCGGAAAGATCGTTGCGGACTGGGGGCAGATCGAGACCCTGACGTGCCCGATGGTAGTAGGCGACGATGAGTGGAGTCTTGGCACAGATGCTGAGGGCTCTTTCTTCGTTGAGGGCGCGGTCCTGATATTCGCCGCGGGTGTCGTAGAGACCGAGCATGCTGACCCCGGTGCGGATCACATCCATCGGTGCGGCGTCCTTCGGAGCTGCTTTCAAAAAGTCGATGACACCATCCGGGAGATAGCGCTGTTGGCGGAGGATTGCGGTGAGCTCCGCCAGCTCTGCCTCGTTCGGCAGCTTGCGCCGGTGCAGCAGGTAGACAACTTCCTCGAAGCTGCAGTGCTCGACGAGATCGTCGATGTTGTAGCCGAGATAGCGGAGAATGCCAGCCTGACCCTGGACGTCGCTGAGACACGATTCGTTAGCAATGACTCCCTCGAGGCCTTTCGCGTAGTCCGGTTTATCTGACATGTTATTTATCTACTGATTCCAAAGCTGTTTTCAATGCTGGTAATGGCCCGAAGAGCGCCAAGTCGAGTAAAAGTGACCCGCTGTTGTCACGATCGTTTCAGCCCATCGCTCGGACAAGAGCCTGACCCATGTCACTCGGATTTGCTGCCACTTCGATCCCGGCGTCACGGAGCGCTTCTATTTTCGCCTCTGCGGTTCCTTTACCTCCAGAAACGATCGCTCCGGCATGACCCATGCGGCGACCGGGAGGCGCGGTGGCCCCGGCGATGAACGCGGCAATCGGCTTATCAATGTTTTCCTTGGCCCAGGCTGCAGCCTCTTCTTCGGCACTACCGCCGATCTCGCCAATCATCACGATGGCCTCAGTCTCGGGGTCGTCATTAAACATTTTCAGCACATCGAGGTGTGAGGTGCCATTGATCGGGTCACCACCGATGCCGACGCAAGTGCTCTGGCCGAGGCCAAGATTTGTGAGTTGCCAGACCGCTTCATAGGTGAGGGTGCCACTTCGCGAGACGACGCCGACTTTTCCTCGCTTGTGAATGTAGCCGGGGGCGATGCCGATCCGGCAGCCACCGTGAGAGTCTGGGCCAGTCCCTGGAGTAACAAGACCGGGACAGTTCGGACCGATCAATCGGGTGTTGCTCCCCTCCATCCCAGCGCGGACCCGCATCATGTCCATGACGGGGATCCCTTCGGTGATGGCGACAGCCAGATCGACTCCGGCATCGACCGACTCAAGGATCGCGTCAGCAGCGAAAGGAGGCGGCACAAAGATGGCTGAGACAGTCGCTCCGGTCTCGGCGACCGCTTCGGCGACGGTGTCAAAAATCGGGACGGTGTCAGCAAAGGTCTGCCCGCCTTTGCCGGGGGTCACTCCGCCGACGAGTTTCGTTCCGTAGTCGAGGCTGAGCTGGGCATGGCGTCCACCGAATGAGCCGGTGATGCCCTGAATCAGAATTTTGGTGTTTTCGTCGACGAGAATGGACATGGGAAAAAGGTCGCTTGAGGGTCGTTTCGGTCTGTTCAGGCAGCGATTGAGGCGACCGCTTTTTGGGCGGCTTCGGCGAGCGAATCTGCGGAGATGAGATCGACGCTGGAATTGGACAATGTTTCTTTGCCTGCCGCGACATTATTGCCCTCGAGCCGGACAATCAGAGGAATGCCGAGGGAGACTTCTTCACAGGCGGCGACGATTCCATTGGCAATGACATCGCAATCCATGATCCCACCGAAAATGTTGACGAGAATCGCTTTCACGTTGGGATCCCCGAGGATAATTTTGAAGGCGTTCGTGACCTGCTCTTTGGTCGCGCCTCCACCGACATCGAGGAAATTCGCCGGCTCACCGCCGCTGTGCTTGATGATGTCCATCGTTGCCATGGCGAGACCGGCACCATTGACGAGGCAGGCGATGTTGCCATCGAGCCCGATATAATTCAGATCGAATTTCGCGGCCTCAACTTCGCGAGGATCTTCCTCGGAGGGGTCGTGTAGTTCCTCAATCTCGGGATGGCGAAAGAGTGCGTTGTCATCGAAATCGAACTTGGCATCGAGTGCGAGGACCTGCCCATCTGGCGTGGTCACCAGAGGGTTGATCTCGACCATCGAGCAGTCACACGACATGAAGAGTTTGTAGACCCCTTTGAGAAGCTTGGCGAACTGCTTCGCGGTATCGCCTGCCAAGCCGAGCTGGGAGGCAAGCTTGCGGACCTCATACCCTTGCAGGCCGAGCAGTGGGTGGATCACCTCGCGATGAATTTTCTCTGGTGTCTGCTCAGCAACTTCCTCGATGTTGACTCCCCCCTCGGTGCTCGCCACGATGACGGGCGATCGGCTCTCACGATCCATGAGGATGGCGAGGTAGTATTCTTTCTCAATATCGACGGCGTCGGCAACCATCACTTTACTGACGAGCTTTCCCTCTTCCCCGGTCTGGTGAGTGACCAGTGTTTCGCCTAGCATTTTTCCAGCGACTTCGGCGGCCTCGTCTGCGGTCCCGACAACATGGACCCCACCCTTGAAGCCGTTCTTGAAGGTCCCTTTACCACGACCACCGGCATGGACTTGTGCCTTCACCACGATTTGCGAACCGAGCTCGTTAGCGGCCGCGCGAGCCTCTTCGGCATCATTGGCGACTTTGCCCTGTGGGGTCGGCACCCCAAACTTCTCGAACAGCTCCTTGGCCTGATATTCGTGGATATTCATCGCAATAGTCTGGCGCCCGAAACATCACGGTCCTTCGAGCAAGGGGGCCAACTTAGGGAGTGCCTCTGAGAGGTCAAGAAGGGAACGTACAAATCCTCGTCAAAGCTGTATCTCTAAGCCATCCCACGCCAATCGGACGCTGTCTGGAAGTGTCGGCTCGATGAGTTTGTAGTCGACCTGACAGGACATGTGAGTCAGCCAGGTCGACTTTGCTTTTGCCTCACCTGCGATGTCCACTGCCTCCGGGATCGAGAGGTGGGTCCAGTGATGCCCCGGCTGGAGCCCGTCGAGAATGAGTAAGTCGATTCCGTCGATCGCAGCAACCGTTTCCGGGTGCAGCGTTTTGGCATCCGGGATGTAGGCAAAGAGCCGTTCCGAATCTCGGCTCACGAGGAAGCCGATCGTCTCCACTTTGCCGTGCTCTACTGGCAGCGGAGTAAATTCAAATTCCTTCACCCGAAAAGGGCCATCGATCTTGTTCCCCTGAATCTTGAGGTAGCCACGGTAGCGATTCTCGCCGTCGAAGACATAGGGAAAGGCTGTCTTCAATCGATCGAGAGTTTCATCGAGAGCAAAGACCGGAAGCTCTTCGTCTTCCATCACGGTGAATCGACGAAGATCATCGAAGCCCATCACGTGATCACTGTGGCTGTGAGTGAACACCGCTGCATCGAGGTGGCT
>JBCCBR010000214.1:0-6488 GCA_039033935.1 Verrucomicrobiota bacterium | reverse complement strand
CGGGAAGGCAATTCCGACCGGCGTGCCCCAGGGGCAGTGAAGCGCTATGCACAGCAGCACCCTCACTCGATGGGTGAGTGGTCCAGCTCCTCGAAGACACGCGTCGCGACGATGGGTGAAGACGACTTCCGCTCGAATGAGCAATCAACCACAATTGCGGCAGACACGACCGCGCGGATCGAACATGTCGCTGACGACGGCACCACGACTGTTTTAAAAGAAAGCATTCCCCTCCTCGCTGGCGAGGTCTTTGACTCGAGTGTGATGCGGTGCGAAGCCCTCGTCGAGTTTCTCAAAACTCAAGTTGCCGAAGCAAAAAAAGACGGCGTGCTCTTCTCCGTTCATATGAAGGCGACCATGATGAAGGTCTCCGACCCAATCATCTTCGGGCATGCCGTGAAGGTCTTTTTCTCTGACCTGATCGAATCACACGAGGAACTCATCACCGGTCTCGGAGTCGACTTCAACAATGGCTTTGGGGACCTTGTCTCACGGCTCAGCTCTTTACCGGAAGATCAGAGAGAAGCGATCGAGGCGTCGATTGAGCAAGCCTACGCTGCTGGGCCCAACCTCGCGATGGTGAATAGCGATAAGGGGATCACCAACCTTCATGTGCCTTCCGACGTCATTATCGATGCTTCGATGCCAGCGATGATCCGGACCTCCGGTCAGATGTGGAATGCCGACGGCAAAACACAAGACACCCTCGCCGTGATCCCAGACAGCAGCTACGCCTCGGTCTACCAGGCAACGATTGATTTCTGCAAAGAACACGGCGCATTCGATCCAGCGACAATGGGCACTGTCCCCAACGTCGGACTAATGGCCCAGAAAGCAGAAGAGTATGGATCACATGACAAAACATTTGAGATCACCAGTCCGGGTAAAGTCAGGGTTCTGACCAGTGAAGGGGTCACTCTGACCGAGCACCGCGTCGCTCAAGGCGACATTTGGCGCGCCTGCCAGACCAAAGACGCGCCTATCCGCGATTGGGTGAAGCTGGCGGTCTTACGAGCACGCGCGACTGGTTCCCCCGCGGTTTTCTGGCTCGATGAAAGTCGTGCTCATGACGCGCAGCTGATTGAGAAGGTCAATTCTTACCTGAGCGATCACGATACCGAAGGCCTTGACCTCAGAATCCTCGCTCCACGCGAAGCGACCCTGTTCTCACTCGAGCGCATTAAGCGTGGCGAAGACACCATCTCGGTGACTGGCAATGTCCTGAGGGATTATCTGACGGACCTCTTCCCGATTCTCGAGGTTGGGACGAGCGCGAAGATGTTATCGATCGTGCCCCTGATGGAGGGCGGAGGACTTTTTGAAACGGGTGCCGGCGGCTCTGCTCCCAAACATGTGCAGCAATTCGAAGCGGAGAACTATTTACGCTGGGATTCACTGGGCGAGTTCCTCGCTCTTGCGGTCTCGCTGGAGCATCTCTCTGAGAAATACGGAAACGCCAAAGCCAAGGTCCTCGCCGATGCCCTCGACACCGCCACCGGTAAGTTTCTCGAGACAGACAAATCACCGACTCGGCGACTTGGGGGAATCGACAACCGTGGCAGCCACTACTATTTGGCGCTCTATTGGGCCGAGGCCCTCGCGGCTCAGGATGACGATGCCGAAATCAAAGCTGAGTTTGCGCCGATTGCTGAGAAACTCGCCGCCGGTGAAGAGGCAATCGTCGCCGAGCTCATTGGCGTGCAGGGGAGCCCCGTCGATGTCGATGGTTACTACTCCCCTGACGCAGCGAAGGCTGCGGCCGCAATGCGCCCCAGTGAGACTCTGAACCAAGTATTCGGGTAGCTGACTGGGAGATGGGAAGTTGACTCAAGGCATTCCTGTCTTTGCCGTTTCATCCCTGTAGTAGCATCAGCGCGATCGGGAGACTGATCAGGAGTCGCCCGCGGTGGCATCGTAGCTGCCGCGCTCAAAGGATCAGCCGATTGGCATGGCCCCCGCTCTGAAGAGTCTGTCATCAGGCTGATATGCAGTTTTTCCTCCAAAGCTCCCTTCACTACGAGGTTACCTCAGAGGCAACCTTGTTCTGCTCGCTGCGCTGCATACCGACCGAAACGCAGCAGTTGCGCGACGAGATCCTTTCGACGGACCGTCCCGCTCGTCAGACTGAGTTGCAGGTTGGGCTGGCTGAAAATCGATTAAATCGGGTCGAAGTGGATTCACCGGGCCCCTTCACCGTCTCTTATGAGGCAACTGCTGATATCAGGCCGTCGATAATCAAGAAGCAGAGCCTGTTTGACGATGGAATCAGGGGGCTCAGCTCCGTCGAAATCCCTTATCTACTCCCCAGCCGTTACGCTCCAGCCGACCGGCTTCGAGCTGTCGCGAACCAGCTTTTTGGAAGCTTCGCAACGAAAATGGAGCAGGCCGTCGCAGTGGAGGATTGGCTCTTCGAGAACATCGCCTACATTCCCGGTGCATCGCAGGAGCAATCGTGGGCCCCGGACACCTATGAGGCGCGCAGCGGGGTCTGTCGCGATTTTGCCCACCTCGGGATTGCATTTTGCCGGGCGCTTTGCATCCCGGCTCGCTACGTCACCGTTTACGCCCATCAGCTAATACCGCAGGATTTCCACGCTGTTTTTGAAGTCTTCATTGGAGGGCAATGGTTCGTCTTCGATGGGACCAGAAAGGCACCTCTCAATGGCCTCGTCCGCATCGCCTCGGGGCGCGACGCAAGCGATGCGGCAATTGCAACGCTGTTTGGCAATATTCAGGGTACCGGGATTCAGGTTTCAAGTCTGCTTGGCAAAGACGAGACCGAAGTCTTTCGTCCTCTCTACCGAGATCAGCTTGAAGCAAATTCGCAGGCGATCGCTCTCGACTGAGATTTCAGCCCACTTCATGGAAGTCATTCCACCAGACGAGCCGGTCCCGATCCGGCTTCGCTTCGCTCACACCACCAGCTACCGCTACAGCGGACCGGTCACCTTTCGCAAGCACCGTCTCGTCCTGAGGCCGCGGGAAAGTCACTTCGAGCAGCTCGAGTCGATGCAGATCGAAACGCAACCGCCAGCGAAGCTCCAATGGTTCCAGGATGTCTTTGGCAATGTCATCGCCAACGCGCGATTCGATCGACCAGCAGACCAGCTCGTTATCCGAAGCGAGTTTGTGATCGCAAAAAAATCGGCTCCAGGATGGTCGCGGAGTGATAGTGAGCGAGGCGAACGCTTCCCGGTCTTCTACGCCGGGATCGAAGAAACCGCTACGCAGGTCTACCGGCAGTCTGTCTACCCACCGGAAGTCGAAAAGATCCGTCAGTGGGTCAATGGCATGAATCTACTGCCTCCTCTCGGTCAGCGAGGTCACATTTTCACGCGGCTGGCCGAGGTGATTCACCAAACAATCGCCTACCAGCGCCGCGAGGTGGCTGGAGTCCAGTCTCCGCTTGAAACACTTCGGTTGACTACAGGTTCCTGTCGGGACACCGCCGTCCTCATGATGGAAGCGGGCCGCGCCCTCGGCTTCGCGACTCGGTTTGTGAGCGGCTATCTGGAGAGTGACAACTCCAAAGTCGGGCGGGGTTCGACCCACGCCTGGACCGAGATCTATTTTCCTGATCGAGGCTGGGTCGGCTACGATCCGTCGATTGGCCAACCAGTCGGATCGGGGCATGTCGCGGTCGCGGTTAGCCATCATCCCCGCGGAGTCATGCCGATTTCGGGCTCATTCGACACCCACGGCCACACGGCTCAACCAATGCAAGTCGCCATCGAGTCAGAGCGATTGGGATTGGTGAATCAGCAGGGTGGATGAGCTTGAATGCTCGGTCGCATCAAGGTTAGGTGGGATATGGACGTGGTTCTAATACCGGACGAAGTTGAAGAGCCTCTCACTCTCGAGAAGTTCGCTGAAATGGATTTCGATGAAGTGGTCGAACTCACTCAGGCGGGGTCGAGCAGCTTTCCGGCGAGGGCAAAGGGAGCCTCAATCCTGAGCAAACACAGGATTGCTCAATCGTGGCCGCTCGATATATCGTGCCACATTTCCTCGGCATCTTTTTCGGTCAGATGACCGAGGGCAACCGCCGACTCGATCCCTCGGGCAATATTGGCGAGATGCTCGGCCCGTTCTTGGTCTTCATCTGAGGCTTCTGCGACTTCTCGGTCCTCGATCTCCGCGAGCCAGGCGTCGCCTTTTTCTTCCGAGATCCCACCGAGATCGATCGCTGCTTCGATGCCTTCTATCATCGCTTCGCGGAGCTGTTCGTGATGGCGCTCCCGATTCTCTTGCTGGACCCGCTCGACCATTTCACTGAGCAATTCCTCGGCTTCCTCTTCGTCGATCTCACCAAGTTCGACTGCTGCCCCGAGCCCCTTTTTCACTTTGGCGAAAAGGTGCTCTCGAAACTGCTTTTCGACATAGTGAACCTTTTCCTTGGCCTCTTCCTCCGAGAGCTTGCCTGCCTCGAATGCTTCGTTGATCTCTGCAATTGCCTGCTGCCGCTTCGACTGAAAATCATGGTGGATTTCGGCATTAAGAAACGAGAAACATCCAGTGGCAAAAAGGACGATGAAGATTCGAAGGGGAGTCATGAGTCGAGGCTAGCCAAGCCTCTCAGGCAGCGTCGAGCATTTTCGCGGCAAGGGCGAGAGTCTCGTCTCCGACTCCGCCGAGCATTCTCGCCAGTTCGGCGACGCGCTTTTCGTCATCGACCTGCTCTAGATCGGAGTTCGTCACCTCACCGCTGACCGATTTCGTGACGAGGTAGTGGCGGTGTGCCAGAGCCGCTACCTGAGGCATGTGAGTAATCGAAACAACCTGATGTTGCTGACCAAGAAACGCCATCTTGCGCCCGACCGCGCCAGCGATCTCACCTCCGACATTGGCGTCAATCTCGTCGAATACCATCAGCGGAATTTGATCCTGCTCCGCGAGGGCGCTTTTAACCGCAAGCATTACCCGCGACATCTCACCACTCGATGCGATAATCCGAAGTGGTTTGAGCGGCTCCCCCGGATTCGGGCCAAAGAGAAAGTCGGTCGATTCGAGGCCAACCGGACCTGGGGAATTCGATTCTTGGAATGTGATTTCGAATACGGACTGGCGAAATCCGAGATCGTCGAGATGGCCGGCAATCTCCCTCGCGAGTCCGGGAGCTGCTTCGGCTCTCATTTTTCTCAGCCGCATGCCAACCTCCTGCAGGGCTGCCTCGCTCGACTCGACTGCGGCGGTGAGGTGCGCTAGTTCCTCCTCGTGACCGTCGATCTGCGCAAGCCGCTCGCGAGCCCTCGACTCATAGGCAAGGACGTCTTCGATGGTTTGACCATACTTTCGCTTGAGCGTCTCGATCTGATCTATTCGTGCTTCCATCGCGACGACTTCTGCCGGGTCGACCTCGAGTTGAGCGAGGTAGCCAGTCAGGGAAGCTTCCATTTCCTCGATCTCGACCCTGGCGGATTCGAAAGCAGCAAACGTCTCCGCCACGGGCGGGTCATATTTCTCCAATTCACGGAGCGATTTCTGGGCTTCCGACAAAGCCCCGACTGCAGATGAGACGGAGCTGCTCGCGTGAGTTGCGTGCTCGACGAGCCGACTGGCGTGTCGGACTTTTTCGTAGCGGGCCTCCAACTCAACCACTTCTGAAAGCTCAAGGCTAGCTTCACCGATCTCGTCAGCCTGATACCGCAGCAGCTCGATCTCCTGATCGCTGGCGGTTCTGAGGCTGCGAAAGGCGTCCAACTCGTCTTCCGCTCGACGCCAGGCTCGGTAGGCTTTTTGATAAGCGGCGCGCAGCTCCCCCGCTTGTGCGTAGGCATCCAGCATGGCCAGCTGGCGGTCCTGAGACAGCAGAGACTGATGCTCGTGGGGGCCGTGAAGGTCAACGAGGAGGCTTCCGACTGACTTGAGCACGTTGAGGGTGCAGGGAGAGCAATTCACGAATTGCTTGTTACCACTGCCGAAAATTCGTTTCACGACCAGCGCATTGCCCTCACATGGCTCCAATCCGCTTTCCTCGAGCAGGGCATTCACCTGATCGAGATTCGTCGTCAGTTCGAAAATGGCCTCGACCGTACAGCTCGATTCCCCGGTCCGGATCAGATCGTGATTGGCTCGTTCTCCGAGGATCAGTTTGAGAGCTCCGACAATCATCGATTTTCCCGCTCCGGTTTGACCCGTCACCCCAATCAGGCCGGGACCCAGCTCCCAGGTGAGGTCATCGACCAAGGCGAGGTTCTTGATTTTCAGGATCGAGAGCATTACGGAACGGAACTGCTGGATTATGCCTTGATCCATCTCCTAGCGCAATGAGCAGCCAGGCAAAAATTACGTTCTTAGGAACAGGCACTTCGATCGGGGTGCCAGTGATTGGCTGTCCCTGTTCGGTCTGCTTGTCTGAAGACCCAAAAAACAAACGGCTCCGCTCCTCGATCTGGCTGCAGAGTGAAACGACCAGCCTGGTAGTCGACACCGGGCCCGACTTTCGCCAGCAGTGTCTCCGTGCCGGGCTGAGCCACCTCGATGCAGCG
>JBCCBR010000213.1:0-6542 GCA_039033935.1 Verrucomicrobiota bacterium | reverse complement strand
GGGGTCGGTGCTGCCCATGCCGGGCCGAGCTGGAGTCCTCCCGCGAAGGGTCTCGTCCCCTTGGCGGACCCTGAGCCGACCTGCCCTGATTGTCTCAGCTACGACTTCCTCGACCTGCAATATGGTTTCGACGACTATGAGACTCCCTTCTTCGACAATGGGCATCGCTATGGTCTCGGCTTCTCCAAGTCGATCGGTTGTAACTTCTTCGTGACGGGTGCCTTCGATTTCGGTGGCTACGACTACGATTGGGATGGCCATATCGTCGATGTCGAGCAGCGCCGCTTTCGTCTCGGCGCTGGTGCTCGCGCCTCGCTCGCTAAATGCGTTGATCTAACTTTCGAAGCCGGGGCAGAGCATTTTGACGCTGAGTATGAAGGCTATGCTGATCACGATTACGACTCTTGGGCTTACTATGCAGGGCCAGGGATCCGCGCTCGCGCAGGCAAATTCGAGTTTTTCGCGAATGCGTTCTATTTCGGCCGTGAGGGCGACCTGAGCCGCTACTACCTGACCCACCACACGCACCATGGCGGGGACCCGCATTACTCGGGATGGAGAGTCACTCCAGGTGTGATCTTTCACGCGACCGATGCGATCGGTCTCAAAATCTCAGCTGACCTGGAGCGCTACTATCGCACGGTCTGGCTCGGGGCTCGGATCCACTACTAGACGATAAGAGGCGTCTGCAAATACTTGCAACGAAGGCCGCTCTCCGATGAGGAGGCGGCCTTTTTCGTGGCCCCCCGAGAGAAGATCAGGGGCTGCTGATCAGACCGCCTTTGTGCCGGGCTGTCTGCTTGCATTTCAGAAAGGGCGCTCCCACATTATCGATATGAAGTTCGTCGTATCTGTCCTGTTCGCTGCCTTGCTGGTTGGCTCTCTCGAAGCTCGCACCTGGACACAGGCAGCGACCGGCAAGGAGATCGAAGCTGAATTTGTCGAATCGGATGGCGAGTCGGTGAGTCTGCGGCTCGCGAATGGTGCCGTTGCCCAGGTTTTGATCTCTTCGTTGAGTGAAGCGGATCAGCGGTGGATTGCGTCCCAGGCCTCGGCGGGTGCGAGCGCGAGCGGGGAATGGCCTCAGTTCCGGGGCCCGAATCGCGACGGGATCTCGACCGATACGGGGCTGATGTCGGAATGGCCCGATTCCGGGCCCAAGCAGCTCTGGGTCTATGACGACGCCGGGAATGGGTATTCCGGTTTTGCGATCAGTGGCGGCAAGCTCTACACGATGGGGACGCGGGGGGCGGCGCTCGAAGTGATTTGTCTGAATGTGTCTGATGGATCGGAAGTGTGGTCCTCTCGCTTTGCGAATGATGATCAGGTTGGATACAATCCGGATTGGGGCCATGGGCCGCGGGGCACTCCTACAGTGAATGATGGCATGGTCTACGTGACCGGCCCGAAAGGGACGGTGGCCTGCCTCAAAGCCGAAGACGGCAGTAAAGTCTGGTCGAAGCACCTCGTCGATGACTTCGGCGGTAAGGCTGGTGGCTGGGGCTTTTCTGCTTCCCCGCTGGTCGATGGCGATCGAGTCGTGGTAGCGCCAGGGGGTGAAGAGGCCGGGATTGTCTGTCTCGACAAAAAGACCGGATCAGTCATTTGGAAAGCAAGCGAAGTCCAGCCAGGGAAGGCCGAGTATGCGAGTATCGTCCCCTGCGAAATCAATGGGACCTGGCAGTATGTGAAGCTTTTCCAGACCGAGCTGGTCGGCGTCAGCGCCGAAGATGGTTCTCTCTTGTGGACTTCTCCGTGGGAGGGGAAAACCGCTGTGATCCCGACTCCGATTGTGCAGGAAAATGAGCTCTACATCACCTCGGGCTATGGGGTCGGTTGCAAACTGGTCTCAATCGATGCCGATTACAACGCAACCGATGTGTGGAGGAACAGAGAGATGAAGAACCACCACGGCGGCGTCATCTATCTCGACGGCTACATTTATGGGTTCTCTGAAGGTCCGGGACTGATGTGCCAGTCCTGGGAAACCGGCGAGATGGTGTGGAATCACAAAGATCGTTACACGCTGAAAGGCTCCGTCCACCTCGCTGATGGGATGCTCTACGCCTTTAATGAGGATGACGGCACGCTCACTCTGGTCGAGGCAAATCCGGACGGCTACGTGGAAAAGGGGCAGCTGAAACTGGAGCCAGAAAGCGAGATTCGGCATGCCAAAGGTAAGTTCTGGACTCACCCTGTCGTGATCGGGGGAGTGCTGTATCTCCGCGATCAGGACATTATCGCGGCGTATGCCGTTCGCTGAGGATTCTTCGGCGGAAGACTGGACTTTGGGCGGGACTGCGACCTTTCTCGATGGTTGATCGGACCCCAAGTGCTGAGGATGCGGAAAGTGCGTCTCTCAACAGTGACGCCTGTTGCGGGGCGTCGCCCTGGGTCAGTTGGCTGGTAATCCTGGCTAGCCTCGTCGGGATCATTCTTTTGGCGAGACTTGGGCCCGAGGCAGAAGCGGACGTTTCGGAGTCGGTTTCGGAAGAGGCTGTGACGCCTGCCAATCCTGCCGATCAGGCCAATTTCGTTGTTCTTCAGATTCAGGCGAAGACCTTGATCGCGAGCGATCGATTTGACCCCGATAGCTCAGCCGCCAGTCTTAAGACCTTGCTGGCCCAGAGCGGCACTGCGGAAAGTCGTGCTGCTTTGATTCTGCTGATCGATTTCCTTGAGAAGAACGGCGCCTTTGATGAGCTCGATCTGACTGGCACCACTGGGAAGGCCGAGTGGTCGGGGCTATTTGAAAAAGCGAGAGCCGAAGGTCTTTCTGAGGAAGAGCGTGATGAACTTGCCGTCCATCTCGGCTGGTTCGCTAATCTGCCGATGGCTGAAGATGGCGAGCCGACTCCCTACCTCGACGAAATCAAGCGCGAGTCGTATTTCACGGCCGGGGTCACGATTGCTCTTACGCTCGTGCTTTTCCTCGCTGTCTTGGTCGGGATTCTGTTGCTGGTCTACTACTTCATCTTCATGCCGATGTCGGGTCGACCGAGGGACCGCTTTTCTCGAGAGCAGCTGCCTCGCGCGATTTTGCTTGAGTGCTTTGCTGTCTACCTTGGGGTAGCGGCGCTTAGCGAGTGGATCGGCTATCTGTTTTACCCACCTATAGGGATGGCAGGGTTTATTCTTGCCATTTTTCTCCCGATCTTCTGGCCATGGATCAGACGGTCGAACTTCCGCCTGACTCGTCGCTCAGCGGGCTGGCACCTTGGAGCAGGTTTCTGGAAAGAAGTCGGGGCTGGGGTGATCGGGTATGTCGCGATGCTGCCAATCGCTGCGGTCGGGGTGGCGATCATGCTGATCGTGATCCTGCTCGCTGGGGTGATGTCCGCAAGTGGCGCGCCGAGCGAGGGAGGCGCAACTGCCGGTGGGATGCCTCAGCCCAATGCTCACCCGATCGTGGTCTGGATTTCGGAGGGCGGTTGGCTGCTGCGCCTACTGTGCTTTTTCCTCGCCGCGGTGGTTGCTCCGGTCTCGGAAGAGCTGCTTTTCCGCGGCGCGCTTCACCGATGGCTGCGAGGCCGGCTCGGGTTTTTCGTGTCGGCTGTGATCGGGGGATTGATCTTTGCGGCTTTGCATCCGCAAGGTTTGCTCGCGATTCCGGCGCTTGGTGGGATTGCCGTAGGTCTCGCTCTGATCCGCGAATGGCGCGATTCCCTGATTGCCCCGATGGTTGCCCACGCCATAAACAACGGCGTGCTGGTCCTCCTCCTCTGCCTGCTCCTTTGAGTTCGAGGTAGTGGCTCCGAATCCTCAGACTACCTCGAAAAACCTCAGCTGCTAAATCGGCTGCCGAGCCGGGTCGGTTCATTATTTCGACGGCCTCTCAGATCAGAGCTGGGGGCAGGGGGTAGGAAAACCTCCCGAGTGGAGTTGCGCCTGGCGCTTGATCGGAGGGTGCGCTCGCTCGTCTATCGGTGGCAATTACTTTGGAAATCAAAATATTAAATTTTACTTGATATTTCAGTATGACAATTCTAGTCTGCCAATGTCAGAATTTCCATAGGTTTAAAAATCAGTTGTCTTCGTGACCCTGCCTTTGAGTTCAGTTTCCGCTCGCTATGTCCTTTTCATTTCGCAATTTGTTCACTCAGGAGGGTGAGGCACCTGGTTCCGAATTGGAGGAAGCTACTGAAAAACAGGGATCTCCGGGCGCGGCAAGATCTGAATCGGTCCTCGGCACCGGAGAAGCATCGCCGGGGACGCCCTATCTCGTCAGCGAGCTGCTGCCCTTTATCCCGCCAGCTATAGCCGCTGAAAAGGGGATCCCGATGGACAAAGAAGTCCGCATCGAACTTCCCGAGGATGGTAGCAATGACGTGAGGCTGTCCACAATTTACGCCGAGTGTCCCGAGTTGTTTGAGGCAGAGATCACCCCGATGAACGACTCGGTCGTGATGCTGCCTGCCAAGCTTGGGGCGATCTCAACTCCTGCAGCAAAGCCTTTTACCCAGTCGAGTGCCTTTTCTGCGCCCGATCCGAGCGCCGAGTCAGACGCTATCGCCGGCCAGACCGATCTGGCAGTGGCTGAGGAGGAGACAACTCCGGCGCGGTCACCGTGGGGCGATCGGCTTGGGAAGGACACCAATGCTTTTGGGGAGCCTTTTCCTGATGCCGAAATGGACGTGAGCAATAATCCGTTTCTGGAGAACAAAATCGAGAGCGAGGAGCAGCCGCCTGAACTCGGTTCGGGGAATGATGCTGGGGAGAAACCCAAAGCTAAAAATGAGACGCCTCCTCCGGAGCCGAATTTTTCCAAGCCGAAAAGCGAATCGTCTGGCGCTGGAGCGCCGAGAATGGATGAGCCGAAGATGAGCCAGAACCCTTTCGACAGCGATGAGTCGTTTCAGACTCTCTTTTCTGAAAAGGCCGACGATGATGCGGCCTTACCCTTCCCCGGTGAAGGGGAGTCGGGCTCCTCAGGCTCCTGGGAACCGATGTTTCAAACCGACACCGATCAGGAGTCGATTGAGTCGAAGAGCGATTCTGAACCCCAAATTGATTCGATCGGTAATCTGTTGCGTCAGAAAAAGCAGGAATCAGAAATCTCGCACGATGGTGACGGAGAAGCTCCCGAGTCTGCTGGCGAGCAGCGAGGTGGCTCGACCGATGGATTTATGGGTCCGGGCGAACCAGAATCGCAGGCGGATCTGACCTTGGAAACACGCTCCGACGAGCCCGAAGCAGCCGATTCCGATACCCACCACTCGCCCGCCTTTCTTCAGTCCGGTCAATTTGCGAGCGATGCCAAGATCGGCCCGATTGGGCAAGCTTTGAGCAGCGAGGCAATGCCGGAATTTAAAACCGAAGCGTCTGGTGCTGAAAATCAAAAATCCGAGGCGGCCCCTGCGAGCGAGGTGGAGACTGAAGCCCCAGAAATGCAGCCCTCGCCAGTGGCATCGAGTGAAAATTCAAAACCGACCGAACCGCTCATCCCGTCGACTTCGGACCAGAGTCTCCGCGCTGAGACGAGTGAGGTGCGACCACGAGCGGTCGTTAACGTCCAGCCTGCTCAGCCCGGTTCCCAGAGCGAGGCCGTTGCCAATGAGCCAAGTTCCCGGTCGATTGTTGACCAAGCTGCTGCGGTTTCTTCATCGATGGCGCAACCGGGGCCTCCAATCAGAGAAGAGTCTCACGCAGCAGCCCCTGCCGCAGCTGTCCCGAGCCCAGGTCCGATGAGCACTCCGCCCAACTCGCTTGGATTTGGCGCTTCATCGGAAGAGGATGAGAGGGATCTCGAGCTGCGGGCCCTCTTTTCGACAAGCGAGAGATTCACACTCTCGATCCTGGCACGGCGAGTGGTCGAACTGCCCGGAGTCGAGAGCTGCGCCATCTTGACGCCAGCGCGGACGGTCGAAGCGGCTCGCGGGGAAGGAGCGCGCCTCGGCGAGGATGCTCGCGAGATGCAGGCGACCATCCACAACCTCGCCCGCCTCACCGGGGTGCCTGATGCCCACACCTTTACCGTCCACAGCATGGGTGGGGTCGTCAGTTTCTTTCTCGAAGAGAAATGCTGCCTCGCGGTGCGCCAGGCGGGTATCGAATTCGAGCCCGGGGTGCGAGAAAAACTGACCTTGATCGCTCGCTGCCTCCAGAAACTCGAAGACTGAAGTTGTTCACCCAGAACCAATAGAAACATGGCCGTTCTCCACCCTGACTCCCGCGAAATCCAGTTCAAAGTCGTTTTCTGCGGGCCGCCCCGTGGAGGGAAAACGACTAACCTGAGCTACATTTACCGAAAGCTGGATCCTCATTTTCGAGGCGATCTCGTTTCGATCGCTACCGAGCAGGATCGAACCATCTGTTTCGATTACCTCCCCGTGAACTCGGTCGAGATAGCGGGGTATCAGACTCGCTTCCAGCTCTACACGGTTCCGGGTCAGCAAGTCTATCGCGGCACTCGGGACACGGTCCTGAATGGTGCTGATGGCGTCGTGTTTTTTGCTGTCTCCTCACCCCATCGTTTAGAGGCCACCGTCGAGGCCGACAAAACCAGCGGCGACAGTTTAAATAATTTCGGTGTCGACGCATCC
>JBCCBR010000212.1:0-6557 GCA_039033935.1 Verrucomicrobiota bacterium | reverse complement strand
TCTGTTTTGCGGGTTGTATTGAATCCGAACTCTGGATCGGGACGGATCGGGGAATTCTTCGATTCGATCGAAACACCGAGGAGTTTGCCTTTCTCGCCTGGACCAGCCACTTGGGCGTCACAGAAATTGCGGTGTGTCCAGAGCATGGACAAGAGCTTCTCGCGCTCTCCTCAAACGGGGATCTTTTTTCGATCAATCCTTCGACGGAATCCTTGGTCCACCTCGCTTCGAAGCAGCCTCGACGTGATGGGACACCCTGGGAGACGATGATGGTCGATGCGACGGGGAATATCTGGCTCGGTGGCGATGGGTCCCTTGCGAAATTCGATCGAAATAGCAACGAATGGGACTCCTACGAAATTTTCGCGGGCGAATACACAGTTCTTCAGATCAACAAAATTGTTCCTGGCCTCGACCCGGGTATGCTCTGGCTCGCGACCAGCCACCACGACGGGCTGCTCCAATTCAACTCGGAGACTGGGACGCTTTTTAACACAGCGCGCTCTTTTAAGGTGCTGGGGCGTAGAGGCCAGCTCAGCGTAGAAGACCTCGCCTTCGACCGCCTCGGTGGCTTGTGGATGGCAAGCGATGAGGCAGGCTTAGTTCGAGTTGGAGCGGGAGGCCTGACTCACGAGATGATCGGCGGCAATGCTCGCGACGGTGAGCTCATCCATGGGGGAACTCCTCGGAGGACCCTCCAGCTTTCAGAGGAAGAGTATCTTCACCTCGCCGATGAGGGTCTCGTCAGGGTTGATTTCGCGAGTCGCTCGACCGATAAGCTCCACCCAGACATCTTGGGAATAGATGGGCCGATCCTCGATATCGCTGAAATCGATGGATTGCTCTACTTTACCAATTCAATAGGCCTGTTTCGCCTCGTGTTGGACTCGGACGAAGGCATCGAGGTAGCCTCAATCGCAAAGCTGGATCGCCTGAATGATCAACAGCTTTCGCTGCTCGGCCAATCGAGTGACGAAGAGGGATTCATCTGGTTGACGCGGGGTTCTCAACTATTTCGAGTGGCTCCCGAGACCGGAATCGCTACTCCCCAATGTCACACGGGAAGCTGGATCGTAGCGCTCGAAGTGGCCGCCGGAGTTGTTCTTGCAGCGACGCGGGATGATTTGTACATCCGCCAGGCTAGTGGTGGCTTTCACAGAGTTGCGATGGAGCGCAACGCTTTGGTTAGCGAGGTGGCGATCGATTCCTATCATCAACGAATCTGGGGAGCCTCAGAGAGGGGGCTCTTTTCGGCCGATCTCGATGGCAAGAATCTTAAGTTTTTCTCAGATGTGTCAGTACCGATTGATTCGATTGCTCCGGCAAGCGATGGAAATATTTGGATTACCAATCGTGGGCGAATGCGATTGATCGATGTGGCGAACGAGCGATTCATCCGCTTTCCTAAACAGGCTGAGTTCGAACAAATCCGAGGGGGGTATCATCGAGTCAGTCTGGATGGAGCCGGCAACCTGTTACTGGCTGGTTGGAGTCGGCTCATCCGACTTGCGGAAGCAGATCTCTTCGAAGTGCCCGAAGGTCGTGCGGAATTGTTTCTCGCTGGGATCAGACCAGTCGCGGCGAGTGATAGTGAATCATCCCGGCCTATCGAAGGAATCCAGCAGGGTGGGACACGGCTTGATCTGGCCTCGGACGTGATCGGTTTGGAACTGGATTTCGTCACCAGTGATTACCGACTCACTGACGCCAGCTTCATTGAATATCGGGTCAATGCTGGTCCGTGGCGTGAGGCAGTCGACGGCACGGTCAGTCTGGGTGGAATACGGAGCGGTTCGCACTCGGTCGAGGTAAAAGGACTCGACTCGGGAGGCCGTGCGCTTCTCAAGCCATTCTCGCTCGATCTTTTGGTCAGACCGCCCCTCTGGCAACGTCCCTGGTTTTTGGTCGCCAGCTTTGTGACTCTTTTTGCGCTCGGGCTGCTGATTCAAGGTTATCGGATTCGCTCCATCGCTCGTCACGCTGCTGCGCTGTCTGCCTCAGATGCGAGGTATCGTCGCGTCTTCCGAGGGTCTTCCGATGCGATTCTGTTAGTCAGCGTTGATGGAGTGATTCTCGATCTCAATCCAGCGGCAGGTCAGCTGCTCGGGATTGATGGATCGACTCAACACTCGATTCGGGACTTTGCGGTGTCGCCCGACAAACTCGGGCAATTGATCGATGAGGCACGCTCCGGAAGCGTGATTCGAGACAGGCCCTTGAGACTAAAGTCGGCAACCGGAGAAGAGCTTGTTACCAAGACGACCATTTCAGCGGGTGCTGGCGAGCCCGAGATTCGCGTCCATTTCCGGGATCTGACCCGAGAAGCCCATCTCGAAGCGCAGGTCAGTCACGCGCAAAAGATGGAGGCAGTCGGAACCCTCGCTGGCGGAATTGCTCACGATTTTAATAATCTGCTGACCCCAATCATTATCCGCTCGGACCTCGCCCTCGCCGATTTGAAACAGGAGCGCGATGGGGCCGTCGCGAATACGGTCGAATGCCTCGAAGTCTGCAGCGAAGCGGCCTGGAAAGCAGCTGGTCTCGTCACCGAGCTTCTGAAATTTGCAAAAAGACCAGAGCAGGACGACTCGATTTTCGACCTTGCCGAAGCGACCGGCACCTGCATCAAGCTGCTGCGTGGGAGCATCACCAGCAATGTCAGCGTGAAGCTGGAGGAGCCGGGTCAGAAGATGCCGGTCCGGTGCTCGGCGCAGCAGTTTGAGCTGGCGCTGACGAATCTCGGAGTGAACGCAAGCCATGCCATCGGGACGAATGCCGGGGTCATCACCGTCAGTTTGCGGGAGGGAATTCCTTCGCCCGATTGTCTCGATAACTCACCACACTACAAACTGACGGTACACGACACCGGCTGCGGCATGGGCGAGGAAACCCTGAAGCGCATTTTCGAGCCATTTTACACGACAAAAGATCTTGGAAAAGGAACCGGCCTTGGGCTGGCGATGGTTCACCGCTTCATTGAAGATGCGGGCGCGGAAATTCATGTCGAGAGTTCACTGAAAGTGGGCACCACTTTTACCATTAACATTCCGAAGGCAGTTGAGGCGAGCCGCCGGACGAAGGCAGCCAAAAGCCCTTCCGCTACAGCTGCGAAACTGGATGCTCCTCGCCTTGGCATGGATTCTTCGGTGGCACCTGCAAAGCGTATCCTTGTGATTGATGACGAGCCGCTTGTGCTGAAAGCGACCGGATTAATTCTTGAGCGGAATGGACACCATGTTGTCACCAAGGAGTGTGCTAAAGATGCGCTCAAAGCTCTGGAGTCGGCGTCACCTCCCTTTGATCTAATCGTCAGCGATCAAATGATGCCGGGCATGACAGGGCTCGAGTTTGCCCGCGAGCTCAGGAAGCGTGGGAGTGGGATCCCCTTGATTCTGTTAACCGGCTACAGTGACGTCGTTCTCGATGCGGATGATGTCAAAGACCTCGTCGAAGCCGTTCACATGAAGCCGGTGGACTACCACGCCCTGCAGGACTCGATCAACCAGACTGGTAAGCGGTCGGATGAAGCCCCGGACTCGCCACAGGAACGGAACGGTGTTCTGCTTTCGGCCTGAATTCCTGGGTTCCCTTGCTTTGTGTTCGAAAAAATCGGGGAAAGTCTGTTAGATCGTGCCTCGCTCCGGCAGTGTTCGGGTGGAGATGTCCGAGCGCGCCGAAAATCCGACCCTAACTGACGACCAGAAGTATGAGCTGTATCTGGCTCGATACGCTGGGTGCGAGGCCGACTTGAGGCGGTTTATTCGGTCCCTGCTACCGAGCTGGCAGGATGTTGACGAAGTGTTGCAGCAGACTGCTTTAGTGGCCTGGCGAAAGTTCGAGCAGTACGACCCGGATACGAATTTTATCAAATGGGCGTGCGTCATTGCCCGTTTCGAGGCCCTCAGCCATCGACGGAAGATGGCGAGAGACCGGCTCGTCTTTCGAGAGGATGTCTTCGAGCTGATGGCCTCAGAAGCTGAGCAGGATATCGAAAGTGGCCGCGCTGATCGCGCTGCGCTGGAGCATTGCCTCTCCAATCTCGATTCCGAACAACGGGATCTGCTGACCGAGGCTTACTCGCCGGGGATAAAGATGGCTGACTTGGCAGATCGCGCCGGCGTTTCGGCGGCAGCTTTTTACATGAAATTGAAGCGACTGCGCAGCCAGTTGATGCGCTGCATCGATGCGCGTCGCCGCAAAAATCAGGTGCTGATCTAACCACAGATTTTAAGATGAAAGAGATAGCGTTTTCCGAACTCAGTGACGAAGAAGCGAACTGGCTCGACGGGTATGTTACCGGCGAGCTTGAGCCAGACCAGTTTGAGGCATTTCAGTCGCGGTTACTGGAGAGTGCTGAGTATCGAAAGGTCGTACGGCGCTACCTTGCGCTCGATCAAAATCTTGCCGATCGGGCTGACGCGGATTCCGCTGCCCTCTGGCCAGCCGAGAATGTCGTCGAAATAGGGGCAGCCGAAGTGATTTCGACGCGACCAAAGCGTCGCAGTGAGGCCTTAGCCATCAGCCTTGCGGCGGCGGCAGCGTTTGCGGTCGGTCTCTTTGCGATGTGGGCGGTCGACAGAGGCGGCGCAGATTCGGGTAGAGTTTCGCAAGCGCCAGTCGAAGCGAACGGTTTTGCCGTGATCGAAGGCGTCGTCTCCGCAAGCTGGGGAGACGGTCAACCGATCCGACGAAGTGGCGATCTGGTTGGTGCCGAGGTGCTCGATCTGAGAGCGGGAGAGGTCGATGTCCGCTTTTTCTCGGGAGCAACTATGCGGGTGCAGGGGCCCGCTCTGGTGACGCTGCGATCCGCCTGGGACGCGGAGTGTCACGAAGGGAAAATCCGACTTTCGGTGCCGCCGGCAGCTCAGGGATTTCGTGTCCATGGTCCCGATACCAAAATCGTTGATCTGGGGACCGAGTTCGCCTTCGAAGTTCGTGAAGACCAATCACTGGTCAAGGTTTTCTCGGGTGAGATCGAATTGCAGCATCGGGAAGGCGAAGTCCGCAGAGTTTTCGAAGACGAATTACTGGCCTTGCCGAGCGACGGAGACCCGATCACGCTGGACCCGAATATTGGTACGGGCGACGGCTCGGTTGGAGATCCGTTTCGCGAGCTCGGCGACGGGGTGGCAAGTCGGGCCAATCGCTGGTCGAAACTTCGTTCCGACTGGATCGGGGACAATCGGGTGATCGCCTGGTATGACTTCAAGGGAACCAGCAACGAGGGACTCATCCCGAGCCTGACCCATCCGCATCGGCGCGATCTCAGTGGCGTTCTGATTCTTTCGGAACGTGCTGCAGGCCGTTTTGGGCAGGATGACGCATCGCTCGAATTCCGCCGCCCCGGATCTCGGATGCGGGTGAAGCTGGAGGGCGAGTTTTCTGCCTTCACCTTCGCGTCGTGGGTCAGAATCGACAGCCTCGACCGTCGCTACAACGCCTTGTTTATGGGCGATGGCTACGAGACCGGCGAGCCACATTGGCAAATCCGCGACGACGGCGCCCTGATGCTGTCTGTGATGGTCGATGATGAGCGAGAGAACCCGAAGAATCCTCAGGATGCCGGATTTCATCGCGTCTACTTTTCACCCCCAATCTGGGACTTGGCGATGAGTGGTCAGTGGATGCATCTTGCCTCTGTATTCGATCCGAAGCAGCGGGTTGTGACTCACCACGTCAATGGGCAGCAAGTCTCCGCAGAGCCGATCGAAGAGGCTTTTCTGATTGAGACTCTGCGGATCGGCAATGCTGAGATTGGCAACTGGGGACAGCCCTTCCGGGAGACCCCCTGGTTTGCAATCCGAAATCTAAACGGACGAATCGATGAGATCGCGGTTTTTGATGCCGCATTGAGCGAGGCGGAGATTGCCCGTCTTTACCAACACAGCGATTCGGGCCGTCGCTGATTAGCGGGTAAAAAAGTTTGTTAGAATTCGTGAATTCGTTTCGTGATAGAGTGATGTCGAAGTCAATCAACCCCCGACTTTCGTTGCAGATCGCTGCCCTCGCAGGACTCTCGAGCCTGTTGCTGAATGCGTCTGCGGTCGACTACGAGCAGGACATTGAGCCGATCCTGCAAGATTTCTGTATTGATTGTCACGGTCCCGATACCGAGAAATCCGGTTTTCGAGTGGACCTGCGAGCCGTCATGCTGAAAGGCGGTGACAGCGGGATGCCTGGTATCGTCCCCGGTGATCCCGAGGGGAGCTTTCTCATTGAGGTGGTCAAAGGGATAGACCCGGAAATGGCAATGCCACCCAAAGGCGGGCCACTTCTTGAAGAAGAGATTGCGGCTCTCGAGCAGTGGATCACAGAAGGCGCGCCCATCCCCGGGCAGATGGACGATGTGATCGAGGAGGGCACCGATCACTGGTCATTTCAGCCGGTCGGGCGCCCACCCGTCCCAAATGTCGATGGGCATCCGGTCGACGCTTTTCTCGCCGAGCGCATGACAGCGGCAGGGATCGAGCCGAATGGTGTGTCCTGATAGGTCGAGATTGACTGAATTTGCACTCGGTCAGATACATCCCAAGTTGCGTTTATCGACTGAATGAAGG
>JBCCBR010000211.1:0-6576 GCA_039033935.1 Verrucomicrobiota bacterium | reverse complement strand
TCTTTGAGATTGTGTTCGCGAGCTCCTCGGATCGTCAGCCAGCGGGGCTCTTCTGTTTCTGAAGTGAGGTCCTTGGCGGAGGGGGTGTCGATGCTCCGTCTTCCCGAAAGGAAGTCACCGGTGAGAGAGTCTGGATTTGCGATCACCTCCTCTGGGGCTCCCGCGGCGAGGAGTCGGCCTCCGTTTTGACCAGCTCCCGGGCCGAGATCAATCAAATGGTCGGCCGCGCGCATGGTGTCTTCGTCGTGCTCGACCACGACGATTGTGTTACCGAGGCTCTGCAGATTGCGCAGTGTTTCTATGAGCCGGTCATTATCTGCCTGGTGCAAACCGATGCTCGGTTCATCGAGCACGTAAAGCACCCCGGCAAGACCCGCCCCGAGCTGAGTCGCGAGACGGATCCGCTGGCTCTCGCCGCCTGACAAAGTGCCACTCTCGCGACTGAGACTGAGGTAACCGAGACCAACGGTTTCGAGAAATGTCAGCCGCTTTTTGACTTCGGCGAGTAGTTCCGTGGCATAGACCGATTCAGACTCAGTCAGCTGCACTCCTTCGAGCCAGGCGAGAACTCCGCTGATCGAAAGCCTGCAGAACGCCTCAATCGATAAAGGTGTTTCGCGGTGGTTGAGCGTTACCGCAAGAATTTCGTCGCGGAGCCGTTTACCCGAGCAGGAAGGGCATGGCTTTGCCGACATGTAGCGCCGGACGTTCCGTTTCGTCACTTCGCTTTTGCTGGTTTCGAGCAGCCGCACGGCCTGATTAAACAATCCCTCGAACTGATCATCACCGTAGAGAATCGCTTTTTTAAACTCCCGCCGATGGGTTGAAATAGGGGCATCGAGATCGGCCCCGAACCGATTAGCGAGATCGGTGAGGAGTCGCTGGTGATAGCCTTTGCGCGACTTCGACCCGGTCCACCACGTTTTGATTCCTCCCTCTGCGATCGATTTGCTCGGATCCGGCACGATCAACTCGCCGTCTGGAACCAGTTTCGTCCCGAGTCCATGACATTCGGGACAGGCCCCATGGTGGCTGTTGAAGGAAAAGTGTTTTGGAGTGAGCCGAGGCAGCGTGAAGCCTGTCTCGGGATTGGTGAATTGAAAGGTGAAGTCGTGCCGCTCGGCTTCCTCGGCTGCGGGGTTCTGTACGAGCGCCGAGACTTGGTTCTCGGAGATCGATTGCGCGGTTTCCAGTGAATCGGCGAGTCGGCTGCGGATATCCTCCCGAATCACGAGGCGATCGACGACGATTTCCAGTGATGGTTTTTTCTTCACCGATGCGGCGTCGAACTCTTCGATCTCGATGATCTCACCGTCGATCCGAGCTCGCAGGAAGCCCTGAGCGCGATATCGATCGAGCTCCGTTCCTGCGTCCGAATCTTTTGGGATCTGAACTGGAGCGAGGAGGATGATGCGAGTCCGCTCGGTATTCTCAGTGAGTGCATCTACAATATCTGGGATCGTATGACGCACCAGCGGAGCACCCGTTTCGGGATCGTGAGGCTGGCCGAGCGCGGCGTAGAGAATGCGGAGGTAATCGTAAATCTCGGTCGTCGTTGCGATCGTCGAGCGAGGATTGGGAGAAGAACTGCGCTGCTCGATCGCAATCGCCGGGGTGAGGCCCTCGATGAAGTCGACGTCGGGTTTTTCAAGCTGATCGAGGAATTGCCGCGCATAAGCGGAAAGCGATTCAACGTAGCGGCGCTGTCCCTCGGCGTAGAGTGTGTCGAAGGCTAGCGAAGACTTGCCTGATCCTGACACCCCCGTGATCACCACAAATTGATCTCTTGGGATTTCCAGGTCGAGGTTTTTCAGGTTATGTTGACGGGCCCCCTGGATTCGAATGACCGCTTTTTCTCCCATGGGTGGTTTGTGATCTCAGCTCCGAAACTTTAATGAAAGAACGCCATGCCAGGACCTGGAAGCCGTTGCGGCACTCTCTGGATCCTTCACTGGAGTCCGTCGAAGTGCAAGAGTCAGATCCTGCTGCTGATCCGTCATCGACCGATGGTCAGGGCGAGTTTGAGCAGGCAACCGATCCTGAAGGAACAAAGGGCGAATTTGCAGAGATCGAGAGTGGGCGCGATCTCTCCGATCCATTGGTCAGCCCGCGAGAGCCAGGGACCGAGCAGGCTATTCTCGTGCTGCATCCCTCAGTCGCGACAACGAGGTTGATCCGTGAGTCACTCGAGAATTTTACAGATGCCCGCGTCGATGTCGCCCTGCACCCGGTCCAGGCTTTCCAAGCAGCGATGCGGACCCGCTATCGATTGCTCTTTCTGCCGCTTGAGATGGAGGAACTCGCGGGACCGCTGCTCTACGAGATGATCGCGGCCGCTTACTCCGCGGGACAAGGCCCAGGAAAGCTCGCCGGAGGCGTCGTGTTTATTCGGGACGAGGGGCAGCGCGCCCTCTCAGCAGATCTGCAACGGGATGTCCGTGTCAAAGGAACTCTCGCCAAGCCAATCCGAATCGATCGGTTGCTCGGCTTTGTCGAAGGGCTTTTCGATGTCCGGGACCCAACCAAGCCATTGACCGCAAATGAAGCCTAGGGCTCGCTGCTCAAGTCGCTGAAGGTTGGGCAGAATTCAGGGTTCGCGGTAGCCTGGTAAATTCCGGAAGATAATCTCCGAACCATTCGCTTTGGTGTGGTAGACAAACTCCATCAATTCCCCTAGTCGGCCTCCTGGGAACCCGTCTGCTTTCTCGACAAACCAGTGCAGATATTCGTAAGGGAGCGTGTGAATCAACTGACCGCTGAAACGCCCAAAGGGCATCGTCCAGGACTCGAGATCTCGCAGGTTGGCAGCGAGTTCGAGACGCATCCGCTCTCCTGGGTCAGCCTCGCTCATGATGAGAATGCCTTCAGTTTGTTTTATCGAGCTGTATCCCAAGACCAAGGCTGTCGGGTATGCAACCCTGGCGAGCTATCAGGAGAAACCTCTTTTTTGCAGGGGGGCGCTTTGGGGGGGCAAAGGTTTGTTCGCTGCTCGTCTTGGAAAGGCCAAGGCCTTCATCGTTGCAGGTGGACTGCTACCGCTCAGGATTGTTCAGCCCTAAAACAAACTCTGGTCTGGACCGACAGGTGAGCGAAAAAAGCTTAGATCAGAGAGCGACTTCTAGCTTCCTTTCAGAACCTCCACCGCGGCCGCGTTTTCAAACTCTTTGGCAATGTCGAGCGCCGTCTCCCCTTCGTTCGCCTTTACTGCAGGATCTACCCCAGCATCGAGGTAAAGCTGAATGATCTCGGCGCTTCCACTTGCGGCCGCTTCGTGCAAGGCGGTGCCACCGAGGTTGCTGATGATGGAAACGTCGGCCCCGTGCTCGAGAAGAGCGGTAGCGACGGCAACGCGGTCTTTGGCCCCGGCGTGGTGAAGGGCAGTCCAGCCGGCCGGATCCTGCGCGTTCGGATCGGCTCCCGCCTTCGCAAGCGGAGCAACCAGCTCGACGAGGTCGCGCTCGACGCAGAGTTGGAGGGGTGCTCGATTGCTCGAGTCGACTGCGTTGACATCAGCTCCCGCTTCGATCAGAAGCGCCGCGATTTCTGATTTTTTCCGGAGGATCGCCTGATGAAGCGGTGGTGAGGTCGGCCGCGCCCCCTCGCTCGCCGCTTCGGGACTGGCCGCCAGAATGCTGGTGACGGCTTCGATGTCACCTTTGGCGATGGCTTCGTCGATGGTCGCCGGCGCAGCGGCCTCTTCGGTCGCAGGCTCAGGAGCTGGCGGGGGAGGAGAGGTCACCTCCTCGCCGCAGCCGGCGAGGAGGAAACAGATTAAAAGGGCGGGAGTGGTGATAAGGAATGGTGTCTTCATCTTTTGGCTGCGCAGCTCCCGTTTCAGATCAGGCTTTCTCAAGTTTGAAGTCCCAACCCTCGCGGTAGGGCTTTGTGATCATCGAGTTGGCCGCCTCATTGTTGCTGAAGCGCAGGTTTGGGCCGTCCCAGGCAAGGGATTCCCCAGGGTAATGGAGGCACACATTGCCAAGCTGAATCGTCTCGGTGAAGGGACCCGCATACTTGAAGTTTGAGCCCGGGTAGTCGTAGGCGTAGTTGCCGATCGCCGCTTCGCGCCACTCGGTGTGGTGGCCAATCGAAGGCTCGTAGACACGCGCCGGACGGTGGTCTCCGGTCTCAGCTTTGAGGGCCTCCGCAAACTCGCGGTAGGCTGCATCGGGAATGATGCGCGATGAGTCACCATAGTCGCCTGAAACGAGCAGCTTGTGCTTTGTGCCAACATAGATGTTACCCGAAGTGCGGAGCTCTGCGCCCTCGGCGAGTTCCTCAAGTCGAGGGTGGCGGCGCTGTTTGCCATTCTCATCCGTGTAGGCGTTGTCGGTGCCATCATACCAGTAGACGACAAAACCAGGGCGGTCGCCTTTCGGGCCGAATGTCCACTTGAGGGTCGAACCAGCTGGGAATGCATCGTCAGTCAGCGTGTCGACGTTGATCGCTTCGACATGGGTCGGGAATCCCGGATCAAGCGACATGAAAATCGAGTCCATCGTGTGACAGGCCATGTCGGCAAGGGCACCTCCGCCGAAGTCGAGCACGCCTCGCCAGTTAAACGGATGGTAAGGACCGCCTCGCTTGTTGCCAGGCTCAGCGGTAAACGGCCGCTCAGGAGCTGGTCCAAGCCAGCTATCCCAGTCGAAGCCATCGGGGATTGCGGTCTCACCCTCCGGCCGCGGCATTCCCTGCGGCCAGACCGGACGATTCGTGAAGCAGTGGATCTCGGTAATGTCTCCGAGATGACCGCCTTGGACAAAGGCGGCAATGGAGCGGTTGCCCTCGTTGGCGTGACCCTGATTCCCCATCTGGGTGGCGAGCTGATACTTGTCGGTCGCATCGGCGAGCTGGCGCGACTCCCAGATGGTGTGCGTGAGCGGCTTCTGGGTGAAGACATGCTTCCCATGGTTCATTGCCAACACGGTGGCGGGATAGTGGGTGTGATCAGGAGTCCCGATCATGACCGCGTCAAAATTGCCAGCTTCTTTGTCGAACATCTCGCGAAAATCCTGATAGCCCTTGGCTGCCTTCCAGTGCTTTGCGAGATCGCCGTTGCCCTCCGACTCAAGTTTGGAGATGGCCCCGGGAATGTTATTCCAGCGATTGGTATCGACATCGCAGTAGGCGGTGCAGATGTCGCCGTGGTCGGCGGTATCGGTGATGTGGCGCTTGTTGATCCCACCCACACCAATGAAAGCGACACGAAGTTTGTCGCCCTTGGCGGCGCTGCTGAGAATCGCAGGAGCTCCGAGAACGCCCGCGCCAGTGGCTGCGGTCGTGGAAAGAAATCTCCGGCGGGAGAGAGAAGAAGACGAAGGCTTGGGTTTTTCGGTCATGGATTTTTTAAGAGTGGTAGAGTTTGCCAAAACTTGGATGCCTTGTCCACGGCTGATGTGGGCCTTTGGATCAAGAATCGGAATTCCCTTTTCCAAAGTTGACTCGTGTGTAAGTCGGGCAAGTCTTCTCCGAAGAGGTAGGGGGGAGGGTCGTGACAATCCGGTCTCGTTCGTTCGCGATGTCCGAGGCTCGATCAGTTTCAGGAAAGCCCGCCCCGGCAGCAGAGAGGCGGACTATTGTTGGGGACCAGGTTCCCCATCGATTCAGCGGCAGGAGGTGGCATTCGATTCAAATTTCCGCGCCGAAGTTATCGCCAGTTTTTATGCGTGAGCCATGCACGAGGCCATTGGAACCAAAACCCTGGTTGAAAGACCGGCGAAGTTCATCTAAACTCCCGCTCGCTTTGCAGCGCCAAATTTGGAGGGGTGGCAGAGTGGTTGAATGCACTGGTCTTGAAAACCAGCAGGCCGCAAGGTCTCGTGGGTTCGAATCCCACCCCCTCTACGCTGCATCACATTTTGAGTGTTCCTCGGTTTCAAGCCCACTGATTTCATCGATGGGGCAAGGCCTTGGCCGCCTTAGAGGTGATCTCAAGTTTTACTCTTTGTCTGAGGCTGACCTCCGGTCGCATCGACGGGGGCTTGTCTCCTCATGACACTCGGCAAGGCTGGGATTGTTGCGATTCCACTTTCTCAATCGGAATAGGTGCGAAGCGATCATCGGGATTTTTGCAAAAATTGAATCAGCGCTTCCCGGTCGTCCGCGTTGAGCAGTCCCTGAAATTCCATCTTTGTGCCCGAAGCGAACTGTTTGGGATTCGCGATAAACTGGTCAAGAAGATCTGGCGTCCAGGTTCCTCCCAGCCGCTGTCCCGTGGTCTGAAGTGATTCAGAAAATTCGAAGTTTTCCGCAGTCGCGATCGGACGATCCCAAAACCCATCAAGGGTGGGGGCAGGCATGCCAGATTTATGAGCACCGGGCGACCCGTGGCAGCCAGAGCATAAAACGGAAAGGGCCTCACCTCGCTGTGTCACCGTCATTGGCGTTACCTGAGACTCGTCGAGAGTGTAGTTTCCCCTCATGTCCATCATTGAGGCAATTTGGTTTTCGGTCATTGAGGCTCGAATCGATCGGTAAGTCTCTGCTTCAATCACCGCAGCTTCCATTTCGAGCTTCCCCATTTCAATTGAAGCACGATCGATCCCCTGACGATCAAATGAAGCGGGATCGCTTCGC
>JBCCBR010000210.1:0-6608 GCA_039033935.1 Verrucomicrobiota bacterium | reverse complement strand
GTGGCGCCCTGAAGTATCCTGAAGCTGCGCGGAACAGCCGGGACGGCTATTCTCCGGAGCGTGGGCCTCTGGCCTGCGACTTCTAGAAATAAGGAGCGCGGGTTTTCCAACCCGCGACAGTTCGTCGGAATACCGCCCTGAAGTATCACTGACGCTCTGCGGAACATCCGGGGCCGGCTATCCTCCGGAGCGTGGGCCTTTGTCTTCGAGCCGCCCTACCTCGCGGTCACCGGCTTCACGGTTTCTTTATCCTTCCAGTCCTGCCGCAGAGGAGGGGCTCCTCCGGCGGTGAGATGTTCTTCGAGCGCTGCTACCATCCGACGGACCCGGCTTGGCTTTTCCTCGGCGAGGTTCGTTGTCTCGTGCGGGTCCACCTTGAGATCGTAAAGCTCAAACGCGACTTCCGGGTAGTAGGTTTTCACCAGCTTGAACTTTCCATCTCTCAGCACAGACATCGCCTGATCCCCGGTCTGGGTCGGTCGTGGCAGCGGGTGGTGCCAAAAGTAGCCAGATCGCTCCCGCATCGGATCGCTATCAAGTAGGGCGGGCGCGAGGCTGGTGCCATCGACATGATGCTCGGGGAAGCTCCGGACTCCAGCGAGCTCAGTCAGCGTTGGGAAAATGTCTGTGCCCACCGCGAAGGCTTCCGAGATTTCGCCTTCCGGAATCGTCCCTGGCCAGCTCACCAGAAAAGGCACCCGCAGGCCGCCGTCGTAGAGGTGCCCTTTTCCGGCTCGATAGGGCAGATTCGAGGTCGCGAGTTCGCGTTTGCTGGTTGTCCCTCGATTCGACAGGCCACCGTGGTCAGAGGTAAATAACACGATTGTCTCTTCGGTGATCTCCAGTTCGTCGAGCAGATCCAGCATGCTCCCGAGACTGTCGTCGGTCGTCTTCACCATGGAGGCGTAAACGGGATGATCCCGCCGCGTTTTGGTGACTCCGTCGGCTGCGAGGTAGCCATCCTCCCCGAATGCGGGTGGGAGGGATGCTGCCTTTTTGGTAAACCACGCCACTTCGTCCGGCTTTCCCTGTATCGGGGTGTGGACCGCGAAATGAGAGAAGAAGGCAAAGAAAGGCTGATCGGGGTGGTCGTTGCGGTGTCGACGAATCCACTCGGCCGCTTCGCGAGTGAGGCGATCGGTCACATTCTCTCCCTCGACGCCGTCTTCGAGCCCGAGGAGGGGACCCTCCTTGCCGGTCTTTCCGGTTTGTGGATTGAGATGAAAGGGGAAGAAATGACTCGCCACCGCTCCGGCGTGGCAACCGCCTACATCGACCGTGTAGCCGCGGCCGTGGGGGAATTCTGCTTCTTCTTTGCCGAGATGCCACTTTCCGAAGAAAGCGGTCGCGTAGCCGCCCTCAAGAAAGGCCTCGCCGAGGGTCGGGTGACCGAGCATGGCGCGACCGGCTGGAGTGGTTTGAGCGGAATCGCGCCACGGAGAGCGTCCTGTCTGGATCGCGAAGCGCGACTCGACGCATCTCGCATGTGCGCTGTAGCCGTTCGTGAAAGTTACTCCTTCGCTGGCGAGTCTCTCGAGACTTGGAGTCTCATAGAATGGCTCAGCTTCCCCATTCAGTGAGGTATCCATGACCCCGAGGTCATCGACCAGAAACACGAGCACATTGGGGCGATCTTCGGCAGAGCTGGTAGAAGCCCAAAGAATCAACCCAGCGAGTGTGAGGAAGAAGCGAGACATGCGATAAAGGTATCCGAATGATTACTAAAACTCGACGCAGATTGGTGCGGGCACGTTGGCTGCGACGGCGCTGTAAGTGAGGGCACCGGTTTCCTGATCGACCGCAAAGACCGTTAGTGTGTTGGTGTGCCGGCCGGCCGCGACGAGCCATTTGCCGCTGGGATCGAGGTTGAAATTTCGAGGCCAAGCGCCACGAACCGGCTCGACCTCGACTACCGAAAGGCTGCCATCTTCGGCCACCGCATAAGCTGTGATCGAATCGTGCCCCCGATTAGCCGAATAGAGAAATTTACCGCTTGGATGGAACCGGATCTCGGAAGCGGTGACTCGGAGTTCTGAAGCGATCGCCTCGTCCGATAATGATTTGATCGTGTCGATCTGCTCGAGTGCGCCGGTCTCGGCGTCGTAGCCAAAGCGCGTCACAGATGGAATCAATTCGTTCAGCAGATAGACCTGAGCGCCGGCCGGATCGAATTTCATGTGACGCGGTCCGCCACCCGGGATCGTGATACCTCGTCGCTCTGTTTCGACGAGCGCCTGAGTTTCGTGATCAACCTGATAGACCACGATCTGGTCGATCCCGAGATCGGGACAGAAGGCATAGCTTTGATCCGGCGAAAATCCAATCCAGTGGGGATGAGGTGCCTTCTGGCGCTGTGGGTTTGGCCCAGAGCCCTCGTGCTCGAATGTAGCGGTGACGCGATCGATCCCGCCGTCTGCTCTCAGCGCGTAGGAGGTCACAGAGCCGCCTCCGTATTGAGCTGAGAGGAGGATCTTCCCGGCATCATCGACGGCAAGGTGTGCCGCTCCCCCGTCGCCTGTCGGCATCGTATTGATCAGCTCGAGAGTGTGATCGTCTTTGATCCGAAAAGCTGCGACGCTGCCTTTTTCCTCGCTGCAGAGCGAGTAGAGGAATTTCCCGTCCTTCGACTTTGCGAGAAATCCAGCCCCCCCGATCTCCCCGGCGACCATAGGCTGACTCAGTTTGCCGGAATCGGTATTCAACTTCACGAGATAGATGCCCGCCGCATCTCGACTCCCCGTCCCAATCCAGATCGGGATCTCTTCGGAGCGGGTATTCGCAGAGAACCCGAGTATCAACCCAACACAAATAAGTATATTTCTCATTTTCATAAATTCTGTTTCCTGAATTCCAACGCCTACTCGTACTCCCACTTCATGATCCAGGGATCTTTCATCTTTTGCTGGAAGGATTTGAGCCTTTCCTGATACTCAAGCATCAGTTCTCGGTATTCCGGGTTAGTCGCCAAGTTCGTCGATTCGTGTGGGTCTTCTGCGATATCGTAAAATTCGAACTCAGGGCGGTTGATATATTCCCCGACAGTTTTCTGACCGTAGGGGGCATCAAGCGATTGTTGATATTGAGCTTGGAAGCTACTCGCGACCCAGAGGTCCGAAGCGAATGGGTAGGGCAAATCGTGGGCGATATTCCAAATGAGCTTATAGCTGTCGTCCCGGACCACTCGCATTGGGTAGTACATTTGGATTTCGTGGAAGGTGTGAGAAGCAAAAATCGTTTCCCAATGGGTGGTATCGGGGTCTCCCAAGATCGGAATCCACGACTTGCCATGGTAGCTCTCCAGTTTCGGTCCGAGGTTGTCGGCCATCACTCCGGGTGACTCTCTATTCCAGAACTTCTTGGCATCGACGATCTTCTTGGGACCGTTGGTTTCTGGATCGAGGCCACCGGCAAAGTCGAGCAGACTGGGGGTGATATCGATGTGGCTGATGAGTCCCTGGTGATGGACCCCGCGATTTGGCTCGTAGGGATTCCGCACGACGAAGGGAACTTTCAACCCACCCTCATAGACTGTTGTCTTGCCGCCCGAAAAAGCCATCCCGTGGTCTGAGGTGAAAACGATCATCGTCTTGTCGTAGAGATCGGCTTCCTTCAAAATCTCGACGAGCCGAGCGACTCCCTGATCGATTCTGGAGACACTCTGGTAGTATTGAGCAAGCTCTTCTCGAGTCTCTGGAGTGTCGGAAAGAAAAGCGGGAATGGGAACGGTGGCAGGGTCATAAAAGACTTCCTCGACTCCTTTGTGCGATCGATCCTCCGGGAGATTCCCGAAAAGATCGGGTTTCAGCTCGCGATCAGATGTTTCGTCTTTTCCACCACCGCGATGCGGATCACTTGTCGCGAAGTAGAGGAAAAAGGGCTTCTCGTCGTCGGCCGTAATAAAGTCGCGCACCGCGTCAGCCATTTGCACGGCGTTGCGTGTGCTTGCGCGGAAGGTCTCCTCAAAGTGGTAAACCTGCTCGGGAGCGACATGATACTTTCCAACCCGACCGGTGCGGTATCCCTCATTCGCCATGACGCGGGGGAGCGCGAGACTCACCACCGTATGCCACGAGGCGAACTTGTGGTAGGAATGCTGATGTCCGTATTGGCCGTTGCGGTGGTTATGCAGGCCCGACATCACTACCGAGCGACTTGCTGAGCAACTAGCGGTGGTGGCGAACGCATTGTGAAAGACGGTCCCATCAGCTGCGAGAGCGTCGATTGCCGGGGTTTTCGCGATGGGATCTCCGTAACAGCCGAGTGTCGGGGATTCGTCGTCAGTGATGAAGAAAATGACGTTTCGCTCGGCGGCTGAGAGCGAAATGGAAGTGAGGGCAAAGACAAGACAGGTCAGTAATCGCATGGCGCGGAGTGTGCGGGAAGATTGGCAGTCGGCCAAGTCCCTTCTTCGAGGCGATGGACGCAACGAATTGAGTTCAGTCGAGCCAGTCGAAACCACGTTTCACTTTCTCAAGGCCTTCCCTGACGCGGTCGCGTGAGCAGCCAAAATTGAAGCGAGTGCAGCGCTTCGCGCCGAAGTAAGAGCCATCGGAAACAAAGAGCTGGGCATTTTTTTCGAGATGCTCGGACGGATTTTCGAAATCGAGCGCCGAACAATCGAGCCATGCCAGGTAGGTCGCCTCGATCGTGGGGAGCCTAACATCCGGTAGCTCGGTGCGGACGAAGTCGGTAACGAGCTGACAGTTTTTCCGAAGGTAGGCCAGCAGCTCCTGCCGCCACCCCTCTCCTTCGCGATAGGCAGCCTCGGCTGCAGTGTAGGCGAGGCAGTTGATCTCTGCGAGGGTGTGACCCTTGGCAGCATTGAATCGCTTGCGGAGTCTTTCGTCGGGAATGATGGCGTAGGCGTAGCCGAGCCCGGCGATGTTGTAGGTCTTCGACGGCGATTGCAGGACGATGAGGCGGTCGTGAAGCCTCTCAGGGAGGTGAAGCGCAGAGCGGAATGGAGTTGCTTCTTCGTGGAGGACGAGATCGCAGTGGATCTCGTCGGAAACGAGAATCAGATCGTGTGACTGGCAAAACTCACCGATCTCCTCAAGTTCGCCAATCGTGAAGCAGCGGCCGAGCGGATTCTGCGGATGGCAGAGCAGCAGCAATTTCGACTTTTCGTCGACCGTTGCTTCGAGCCCGTCGAGGTCAAAGGACCAGCGGTCGTCTACAAGCAGATGGGGCACTCGTCGTGTCTCCATCCCGGCGTCCTTTGCCACTCCCAGAAATGGGGGGTAAATCGGTGTCCCTGTCAGCAGGTTGTCTCCCGGTTTACCGAAGGCTCTCGCCGCGAGTGACAACGCCGGAACGAGACCACCGAGATGAACAAGTTGCGATTGGTCGAGCTCGATTTGGTGGCGCGTTGAAAAGTAGTCCGCGATCGCTTCTTCAAGTGACTCCTGCGCCTGAGCGTAGCCAAAAATGCCGTGATCGATCCTTTTGTGCAGGGCATCGAGCACACAATCCGGCGAGCGAAAGTCCATGTCAGCGACCCAATAGGGATCAAGTTCAGGACGGCGATCCCACTTAATACTGCCAGTGCCACGGCGTTCGATGTAGTCGTCGAAAGACATGCCGGAAAGGTGGCGAGATGAGGCGGGATTGCAAACTGGGAACGAGCTGACTCTGCAGGATTGCTTGACGCCACAGACTGCAATCGGTGACATTGGAGGGAATGAGGTGGTTGATACGGTTTTTGGTGATTGGGGCGTGTTTTGGTGTTGAGGCTGTCGCTGACGAGTTGGATGTGAACTCATACGCAGTGCCTCGACATGTTTTCTTTCCTGACGGAGACACTGAAGGCCAAGAGCAGATCAGTCAAAGTGAGAGAGTCCGTGAAGTTCTCGAAAGTGCCGGGATCCTCTTTGGGGAAGGCGCCTCGGTTTTTTACAGCTCATCGACCGGAAGTCTGGTCGTGCGAAACACTCCGGAACAGATGTGGCTGATCGAGGCGTGGATCGACTCGATCCGGCAGAGCTATTCCACGCTCGTTTATATCACCTTGCGCGAGGTGGAAATGACCGGGGAACTGCGAAAACGCCTCGAGACTGTCCCCGGCTCAATGAAACCCATGCCCGATCAGCTAAGCGCAGTTGCTCTTGTAGGAATTTATACCGGAGAACAGTTTCAGCACTTGCGACAGGAACTCGGCAGGCATCAGGATTTCGAATGGACTGCCATTCCCTCCGTTGTCGCACAGTCAGGAGAAACTTCGGTTTTCGAGTTTGATGACTGGCGTAGTGAGCTGACGCCCGTACTAGGGGCTGAAAAATTCTCAATTGATCTGGCCATAACCTTTCCTGGCTTGGACGGGTCGGAAGATATCAGTACGGAAACAGTTTCCGGCGCCACTCAAGTCACAGTCAGAGACGGGGAGACCATTTTACTGTCCCGGCTCCAGCGAGGGGAAGCGCCGCGACTCTTGTTCGTGACAACAAGGCTGATCAATGCGGGCGGCGAACCTTTGAATCCTGATCTACAGCCGCCGATGGAAGAAATCCAGTTCCGGGAAAGCGACGCCGAGCGATTGGCAAGCCAGATTGAGAATGCAGCAGAGCTGGCACGTCGCGGCGATCAGTTTATCGAGTCAGAAAATTACCTCG
>JBCCBR010000209.1:0-6609 GCA_039033935.1 Verrucomicrobiota bacterium | reverse complement strand
AGGATTTCAGCAATGGTGATGTCGTCGTCCGGCATCGGGTACTGCCCGCGGTGCGAATCCCATTCTCCAATCTCGTAGTTGTTGCGAACAACGGCATGCCCCCCGTGCTTCCCGGTCATGAGGGAGTAGCGGGCCGGTGCACAGACCGGAGCACTGGTGTAGTGCTGAGTGAAGCGGATTCCTTCTGCTGCAAGCTGATCGAGATTCGGCGTTTTGATCTTCTCTTGCCCATACGAACCAAGCTCCGCCCAACCGAGGTCATCGGCCATGATGAAGACGATGTTAGGGAGATCGCGATTCGCCGGTTCATTCGAAATTGCTGGAAGCACAAAACCGACAAGAGGCAGAAGAGCGCAAAACCGTTTCATTATTCAAAGCTAATCGAATTCGAGTCACTTATCGATTCTCCGCTAGCACTTTACGGTGCGGGCTCGTTTTCCTTTGCGTCGCTACCCAGGGTAAAGATCAGCTCTCTGTCCGCGTTGAACATTTTGCCCCCGACCTTTTCATCCGCACCAAGGGTGGAAAGGGTCACGGTGCTGCCATCCTCGCTCACCGAGTAGACAAACGGCTTCAAGACGATGTCCTGGATTTCCTCTTCAGGTAGCCCGAGAACCTGCAATGATTCTGGCGGGGCACCTTTCTCAGCGTGCCAATCCTCAATCGCCGCCTGCAAAGCCGCCATGCGATCGACGATCTCAACGGAAGGAGGCTTGCGGCCTTGCATGAACACCACCCCCGCGATGATCACCGCCAGGCAGATGGAAACAAAGAGGATGGTTTTTTTGGCTTCGGTCATGGAGGGCTGGAAATACGGCCAGAAGATACTGAGGCACTGGAGATAGGCTGCCTGCTACTCGATCATACTGGTAGCTGTGTCTCAACTCAAGAAGACTCAGCTTGCCGTCAGGTCCCCAATCGTCAATCGATGCTTTTCAGGTTCATTGATCAAATTCTGCAGAGGGCTCTTTTCGACGGAGACCCAGGCAGGTGGTTCGCCAGCTCATTTGCGGAAATTTCTCAGAAACTCCTGATGCCGGGTGGACGAAGCCCGGACTTGCAGCTATGTCGCAGGGCTCGGGTTGTTGTCTTTCCGTCATGACCGATATCGAAATAGCCCGATCCGTTTCTTTACAGCCGATAGCTGAACTCGCCTCGGCAGAGCTGGATCTCGTCGACGAGCAATTGATCCCCTACGGTCGCAACAAAGCAAAACTCGATCTCGGGGCCTTGGCCCATCTTGATGAGAGACCAGATGGTAAATTGATCCTTGTCACTGCGATCTCCCCGACACCAGCGGGCGAGGGTAAAACGACAACGACGGTCGGGTTGGGAGACGGTCTCAGCCGGATCGGTCAAAAGTCCCTCGTCTGTCTCCGCGAGCCCAGCCTGGGACCCTCGTTCGGAATGAAAGGGGGCGCCGCTGGCGGCGGCTACGCCCAGGTCGTGCCAATGGAGGAGATCAACCTGCACTTCACCGGAGACTTCCACGCCATCACCGCAGCAAACAATCTCCTCGCGGCGATGATCGACAATCATCTCTACTGGGGAAACAAGCTGCAGATCGATCCGCGGAGGATCTCCTGGCGGCGAGCTCTCGATCTCAATGATCGAGCCCTCCGCAATCTCGTCTCCGGGATGGGGAACGCGCTCGACTATCCACGGGAAACCGGTTTCGACATCACGGTGGCCTCCGAAGTGATGGCAATCCTTTGTCTCGCCAGCGATCTTACCGATCTCGAAAAGCGACTCGGGCGCATCGTTGTCGCAAAAGACTTTTCAGGGAACGAGGTCCTCGCATCGGACCTCAAAGCAGAGGGTGCCATGACTGTGCTTCTGAAGGAGGCACTCCAGCCAAACCTGGTCCAGACACTGGAGCGAACTCCGGCTCTTGTCCACGGTGGCCCCTTCGCCAACATAGCCCATGGCTGCAACTCGATCGTGGCGACCCGGACTGCTCTGAAGCTTGCAGACTATGTCGTGACGGAAGCTGGCTTTGGGGCTGACCTCGGTGCCGAGAAATTCTTCAACATCAAATGTCGCAAGGCAAGTCTGCAGCCCAATGCTGCCGTGGTGGTCGCTACGATTCGCGCATTGAAGTTCCACGGTGGCGTCGAGAGAAAGGACCTTGCCAACGAAAATGTGGAGGCGGTCGAGCGAGGATTCGCCAACTTGCAGCGGCATCTCGAGAATCTCGCCAAATTCGGTGTCCCGGCTGTTGTTGCGATCAATGCTTTTGCGGCGGACGCTGAGGCGGAGACGCAGAAGTTGATGCAGCTGTGCAAGTCGATCGGTGCGAAATGCGTTCTTGCGACCCACTGGGCGGACGGAGGAAAAGGCACCGAGGCGCTCGCGCGCGAAGTAGTGGCACTGGCAGACCAGGACTCGACTTTTGAAACCCTCTACCCGGACACAATGGCGCTGACAGAGAAACTACGCACGGTCGCGCAAGAGATTTATCGAGCAGACGATATCGAATTGACACCACTTGCCGAGCGCAAGCTTGGAGCCCTCGAAAAGACTCGAGCGAACCAGTTCCCCGTCTGCATCGCCAAGACACCCTACAGTTTCAGTGCTGATCCAGAAAAGCGAGGAGCTGCAAAAGGCTTTCTCCTGCCCATCCGCGATATCCGTCTTTCGGCCGGGGCTGAATTTATCGTTGCTCTGACCGGTGACATCATGACGATGCCAGGCCTCCCGCGAGTCCCGGCGGCCGAGAAAATCTCGCTCAACGAACATGGCAAGATCGAAGGACTCAGCTGAGTTCAGGGAATTGCTTCGCAATCCTCGCTACGTCAGTTTCTGACTTTGCTCATGACCGGCAACGAGCGTCTCTTCCTCTCATGGGTAGTCGTCTCCCCGCAGACTCTGGAGCACTGATTCCTGCCAGGAACGAAGGCTGCTCGCCATCGACTCGACTCGTGCCTGATGCTTCGCAGCAATATCTTCTGATTCATCAATGTCAGCTTCGAGATCGTAGAGACTCCCCCTTGCAGTTCCGTCTTCGCTTTCTCGGATGATAAGTTTGTAGTGACCATCGATCCAGGCACGATCGCCGAGGTAGTAGTGGTCTCGAATCACTGGGTGGTGGAAGTTCCGAAAATTTCTGGTGAGGATGCCTCCGCTTTCTTTCACAAGAGGAGTGGTGCCTTTCTGCAGTTCTGTGTCGAGATAGGGTTTTGCATCTGGTGTTGGTCGCGGGAAATGCCAGAAACCGATGGGCGACTCTCGCTCCGAAACTTCCCCCTGAATCAACGGGAGAAGACTGACTCCGTCCACCGGCCGATCCGGGACTGGGATCTCAACGATATCGCAGAGAGTCGGAAGGATGTCGCTGGTCACTGCGGTCATCTTAGTGACCCTTGGCTCCTTGATCTGAGCGGGCCATTCGATGATCCCAGGAACGCGAATACCCCCTTCGAATATCTGTCCCTTTAAACCTCGAAATGGACTCGCCAAAACGCCGCTCGGGGGAGTGCCATTGTCGCTACAGAACCAGACCAGCGTATTCTCATGCAGCCCCTTTTCTCGGAGAGCTTCTCGGAGTGTGCCGATAGCACGGTCCATCGCCGTGATCTCAGCGTAGCGCTCTCTGAGGACTGACCGGAGAGGGCGCTTGACCCGTTTCCCGGTCTCGTTTGAAGTGAGGCTCACCTCCCGCGTTTCCAACTCCGCGGGCAGATCGTCATACAATGCCAGGTCCTCGGGGAGCCCGCTGTATGGTTCGTGGGGTGAGCCAAACCAAAGCACTGCAAGAAAGGGCGACTCTTCGGATGCTGCTTTGGTGATAAAACGGAGCGCCTCGTCGACAACAATGGCTGAGCTCTCCCCTTTAATAATCTCTGGCGGTCCCCCTTGCCGCGACATCGGAGGGTCCAGCTCGAAAAAATTGTCGTGCGACACATAGTCGTGGAAGCCCATCGCGCCCGGACTGGTCGGGGAAGACTGCTTCACCGGGCCGATGTGCCATTTCCCGAAGTGTCCGCAGCGGTATCCTTCCTCCTTGAGGAGGTGGGCGATTGTGATCTCCTCAGGTCGGATCGAGTATCCTGGATTAAAGGTGCCATAGCGATTGGGGTGCCGCCCCGTTAGAAAGCTGCCGCGTGTCGGCGAGCAGCTCGAGTGAGCCGAATAGAAGTAATCGAACCGGAGTCCTCGCGACGCCATTTCATCAATTACCGGCGTCTTTACATGCGGATGATCGTAGTAACCCGTCTCTTCCCACCCGTGGTCGTCGCCCATTAGTAAAACGAAGTTTACCTGGTCGGCAGCAAAGGCAAATTGCGATGAGTAGAGGGCGAAAAAAATCCAGAAGCCACGAAACGGAGTGCGAAAAGTCATCGCGGGATCATTTCTGAATCGTCGAGCTTCGTCAATGGAGGTTCGAGCCAGCTTGGCGTGATAGCACCCACCATCGAAAGCGTCTCGATCACCCTCCCGCTCAATGAGCCCTGAAAAGAGTCTCAGTCATCGACAGTCTCGCCAGTTTCTCGGTTCTCTTCCGGCGTAATCACTACTCGATGCGGGAACGGGATCTCGATTCCTTCCGCTTCGAGCGCTTTTTTGAGATCTGTCAGGATCGAATTTCGCATCGGGATCCAGTCGTTCTTTTCGTGCCAGACGCCGAATTTAAAATCGAGCTGCGACTCGCCGAATCCGGTGAATGCAATCAGCGGCTTCGGCTCATCCAGGACAAAGCGATTATCCGCGGAAACCCTTCGGAGGACGGCCATGACGTGCTCTGGATCGGAGCGATAGGCAACACCGAAGTAAATGTCGAATCGGCGTACCGGGTGCTTCGTGATGTTGGTGAGTTCCGATTTGACGAGCGTCTCATTGGGAAAGCGTACTGAAAGGTTGTCGAGTGTCCGCAGCGTCATGCTGAGGAGGTCGATCGATTCGACCACGCCTTTTGTTCCCTCAACGATGATGACGTCGCCCACCTTGAAAGGCTTTTCCCAGATCAGGAAAAGTCCGCTGATCATATTCGAGAGACTGGTCTGGGCGGCAAAGCCAATCGCAATGCCAGCGATCCCGGCAGCCCCAAGCAAGGCAGTGAATTTGAAGCCAAACTGTTGCAGGACCGTGATGATCACGATCACGCTGACGCCATAGAGAATCGCCTTCCGGATCACTAAAAGAGACTGTGGCGAAAGTCGCTTCCGCCATGGGCGGACCAGGGCCCGAAGAACAATACTGAGCACAATCCCAGCGATGATCGCGACCGAGCTCGCGAGCACAGGACCAACCCAATCCCCTGCAAACTCCCAGAGTGGGGCCAGATCTTCGGTTGATGGTTCGGCAGCGGCCATGAGCACCAATTGATACCTTCACTCGGAGAGTGCGGAACGAAAATGATTAAAGGTTTTGAGGAACATGCTTCTGCTGGGAGGTTCGACACGCGGCTCGAAGATCAGCTCAGCCTCCGGATCTGCCGCAGGGGGCCCGGTCTGGTATTCGACCCGACTGGTGTCCGATTCATTCTCGCGGATGACCGAGACTTCATTCGACCAGAGGTATTCGTCGCCTTCGTAGAGATGCAAATGCTCAACGTGGATGCAGATGCGCTCTACCGGCAGATTCTCTGTGGATCTGTTAAAAACCCGGACTGGGCACAGCGCACGATACTTATTCGGGGTCAGCTCACGGTGATCGAGCACAGCATTCGTCGAGGCAGAGTAACAGGGTTCCCCAGCCAGCGGGGATCCAAACCAGGTTTTTGAAAGATGGCGTAAAGGCAGCGAGATCAATGGAACCGCCTGCTTCGATTCGGTGAGGTAAATCTCAAGTGCGAGCGGGATGCCGCAAACAAAGTAGGCCTCACTTTTGGCGGGAACTGAAATCGGCGAGCCGGGATAAGAGACGATGGGGCGGTCTGGAAACGTTGGCACTAGCCGAACCAAATCGCCCGACGATTCCGAAGCAAATCGGCGTTGCGGAGTTTGATCCGGCGCATCGCAGGACTGAGCCAGAAGATATCGTCCTTCCTCCAGAGACTCATCAGCAGTCCGATGCCAGATGCGCCACTCCCCGGAAGCGTGCTGAATCCAGAGATCCAGCAATCCGATCTCCCAGTGCCGCGTTTTCCCCGTAGGAATCGAAGCCGATTGCCAAAAATCTGCCATCGGTGCCACCTAAATGCCAAAATACGGAAGAGCCAAGGATGAAAGCGAGCCCACACTGCGAAAGCTACCTAACACTTTGCAAATTGCCTGGTTGCGAGGAATTGAGCAAGTGAATCAGTGGCATTCGAGGAGTTTAGAGAACACCGCTTAATTTGCGCGATCGTCCGCGCCGAAGCTTGTTTCCAGGCTGTAATAGGGATTTCCATGATGGGAAAACCCCCTCGATAAAAGCCCGCCAAGGCCCAACAGATCGCGATCGAATTTGACCCTCCCTCAATTTGATTGATCACCTGTGGGTCGAAGCCTTTAATCAGCAGCATGCTGCCTCGCATCCCGATTCTTTTAAGGCGACCTCGAAAAACTAGTTTTTCAGATAGTTGATCGCTCAGTAGGCGATATTTTTCTGATATTGTTGCCTTGGAGACGCCTTTTCGTTCATAGATATCGGTTTTCTCGATGTTGTTGATCCGATACTTGTAATATT
>JBCCBR010000208.1:0-6610 GCA_039033935.1 Verrucomicrobiota bacterium | reverse complement strand
GATAGCGCGAACGACCTCCGGATGATCCGTCAGAGCATGAGCACTCCACCCGGGGAGCGGAGTCTCGATACCCCGGCGGAGCAGCTCGACACTGCACGCCTTGATAGACGGATGGGAGAAAACCGGAACCGAATGAGTTTTTCCCACCATTGGGCTGCACCCCGCTGGAGATCAGGACAACAAAACCAGGGAGATCGTCATTTTCGCTCCCGAGTCCATAGGTCACCCACGAACCCATCGAGGGACGCCCTGAAATCGGGGAGCCCGTGTAAACGAGCAGCTCAGCCGGGGCGTGATTGAACTGATCGGTGTGCATCGAGTGGACAAGACAGAGCTCGTCGGCGACGCGATGGAGGTGAGGAACCGCGTCAGACATCCAGATACCGTTGCTGCCATACTGCCCCCACTCGCGCGGCGAACCCATTAGCTTTGGCGTTCCCGAGGTAAAAGCGAAGGTCTTCCCTTCGAGAAACTGATCGGGGCATTCCTGATCAGTGCGCTTCGCAAGCTCGGGCTTGTAGTCGAAGAGATCGAGGTTCGGCGGGGAACCGGTCATGTGGAGATAGATGACCCGTTTCGCCTTCGGAGTGAAATGGGGCGCTTTGAGAGCGAGAGGGTCAATCACGGGGCCTGGAGCTGCGGCCTCGTTGGCAGCGCCTCGAGCAATTGGGCCGAGCAGAGAATTCAGCGCGATGCCCCCGATCCCGGCGGTCGAATGCCGCAGGAAATGGCGTCGAGTGTGGAGTTGGAGGCGTTCCAGTCTTGGGTCCATGACTGTGAAAAGGAGTTAAATCAGCGTTTCAGGAAGAGCTCGTCGAGGTTGAGCACAACATTTCCGACAGTCGTCCAGGCAGCAGCGTCGGTCAGATCGAGCTCGGCCGGTAAGTCACCGAGAGGCTGCTGAGCCATTTTTGCGGCTTCGTCGGCGCTTCCGGCGTAGTAGGCGCGAGCCTGTTCGAGAAGTGCGAGCAGGCGATTGATTTCTGCTTCGGTCGGTTCGCGAGTGAGACTTCGTCTCAGTGCTAGCCGCAGTCTGGCTCCGTCATCGCCAGGATGGGTGAGAGCTTCGCGAGCCCAGGCTTGCGCGGCTTCGACGTAGACCGGGTCGTTCAGGGTTACGAGGGCCTGCAGTGGTGTGTTGGTGCGAGTGCGACGGACCGTGCAGACTTCGCGATTCGGCGCATCAAAGGTCGCCATCGAGGGGTAGGGGCTGGAGCGCCGCCAAGTGGTGTAAATGCCGCGACGATATCGGTCCTCGCCCTCGCTCGTGACCCAATCGGTCTTCGCCCCGAAGGCGGCTTTAAGCCCCAACTCGGGTTGGGGCGGATTCACTGGAGGCCCGTAGCGTTTTGCGCTGAGCAGTCCGGCAAGAGCGAGGGCCTGGTCGCGAACCATCTCGGCGGAAATCCGGAAGCGAGGACCGCGTGCCAGGAGCCGATTATCAGGATCCCTTTCCAACTGAGCCGGGGTGACTCGAGAATGCTGCTGGTAGGCTTGAGACGTGACGAGGAGGCGGGTGAAAGCTTTCATGTCCCAGCCCAGTTCAATCAACTCGAGCGCGAGCCAGTCGAGCAGTTCAGGGTGGCTCGGGGCCTCTCCCTGGGCCCCGAATTCCTCGCTTGTGGCAACAATCCCAATGCCGAAAAGCTGTTCCCAGTAACGGTTTGCAATGACTCGCGCAGTGAGTGGATTCGCCTCATCAATCAGCCAGTGGGCGAGACCGAGCCGGTTAGTCGGGAGATCCTCGCGCATCGGGTGAAAGACAGCGGGCGTGCCCATTTTGACCTGTTCACCGTGGCTAAGGTAGCTGCCCCGCAGGTGGATGTGAGTTTCGCGGTGCTGCTCAGCAGGCAGATCACGCATCACCGGGACAGTGGTCGAGGGGGACATCCCGCTGAGAGTCTTTTCCGCTTTTGCGAGCTCCCTCCGCGCCGCGGTCAGGCTCGGTGCAATGGTGAGAAACTCTCTCTCAAGCTTTTCGGCATCTTCCGGCGAGAGGGCTGAGCCTTTTTCGACCAAGCGTCTCAGGGAGGGTGGAATCTTTGCCCACTGCGACAGTTTTGGATCGTTGCTGAAATCGACGCGAAAAGTCTCAAGCAGATGATTGGGATACTTCGAGCTCTGATCGAGCGTGACCTCGATGGAGCCGGGCTCGGGCTGAAAAGCGTTCGCGAAAACCGCGATTAATTCCTGAGCGTCACCGACCCCTCCGGCAATCGCCCAACCTGTCTCTTTGGAGGTCTCATCAGCAATCGCAGCAGTCGCCGGAAAACCTTTCTGCTCGTGACTCGCCGTCGCGAGAGCGAAGGGTAGCCAGCGCACCCCGCTGAGCGCGACGAGATCACTCGGTTTCGGGATTGTTCCCGGCTTCTCCCGGGTTATTTCATTTCGGTCAGCGTCGAGGAGGACAACCTCATACCCCTCGATCCGCTTTTGGATCGGGTCTCCGCCGTCGGTTCGGTTCCAGATCCGGATCGAGTCGATCGCGACCATCTCTTCAAAATCGATTTCGATCCAGGGTGTGTCCTCCTGTTTTGAGTGAAAGACACTCCCTTTGTGATAATCCCCCTCAGTCTTGCCGTCGACCGCTCTGGCGGATGTGGCGCTGGTGTAGACTGAGCTATGGGTTGTCGTTTTCCCCACCGCGATATTCGTCCCTCCGGCGAGGACTTCTACCTCAGCAATCTGCAGCGTCTTCTTCTGGCCTGGCAGCTCGACCCGGACATACCGTGCGACCGGTGAGGATGTTTCGTGAGGAGTGAATTTGGCTCGGAGTTGGCTGAGGACAAAATTGCGAGATTGATCCGCCGACACAGCGAGGCGGAGACCGGTCAAGGGTTGATCACCGAGAGGCGCAGTGTCAAAGGCGAGGGTGTAGGCATCGGTCTCTACCTCAGAGCTTGCCTGCAGCCATTGATCGACCAGCTCAAAGCTTGCTCCCTCAGTCGAGCTCATCTTTGCAGGAGCTTGCTCCGACCAGCGGAAACCAGCCTCCCACTTTGCGAGCCACCTCTCGCGCTCGGCCGCAATCTCGGGTGTCGAGGTGGCTAGTCTCGCCTTCAGCTTCGAGATCTGCTCGGTCAGTTTGTGCTTCTCTTGCTGCTGCTGGTCGGTCCAGATCTCAATGAGCGGGCTCTCGTCGCGGCGATCGGCGTCGGCGCTTTGATTGAAGAAGTCGAAGAGCTGAAAGTACTCGGCGTGAGTCAGAGGATCATACTTGTGAGTGTGACATTGCGCGCAGGCCATTGTCGTGCCCATCCAGACGGACATCGTCGTGTTGACCCGGTCGACCACCGCCACATTACGGAACTCCTCGTCGTTGGTGCCGCCTTCGTTATTGGTCAGGGTATTGCGGTGAAACGCGGTCGCGATGAGCTGCGATTCAGTAGGCTCGGGCAGGAGGTCGCCAGCGATCTGCTCAATAGTAAACTGATCGAAGGGCTTGTTCTCATTGTAGGCTTGAATCACGTAGTCGCGATAGGCCCAGATCGTGCGGGCGCGGTCATCGGCATAGCCTGCCGAATCGGCGTATCGAGCGAGGTCGAGCCAGACCCGGGCCCAGCGTTCACCGTAGGCTGGCTTCGCCAGGAGATGATCGACATAGTGGTCGTAGGCATCGACCGAGGGATCATTGGCAAAATACTCAGCCTCTTCCCAGGTCGGGGGAAGTCCCGTCAGGTCGATCGAAAGACGACGAGCCAGAGTCAAACGATCTGCCTGGGGGGAGGGACTGAGGCCCTCTCTCTCAAGTCGGTCGGCGAGGAAGCGATCCACCGGATGGTCTTGCCAAGCCTCGGTTTCTACCTCTGGTAGCTTTGCTCGCTGTGGTGCTTCGTAGGACCAGTGCTTCGCGTAGGTCCCTCCCTGATCGATCCAGCGGGTCAGGAGCTCAATTTCCTCCGGCGAAAGCGGTTTCCCTTTTCCCGGAGGAGGCATGATGTCGATCGGATCATCAGTCACGACTCGATAAATCAGTTCGCTGTCCTCAGCATCTTCCGGGACCAGAGCGTAGTAGCCCCCGAGATCCATCATCGCGCCCTCGCGGGTGTCGAGGCGGAGTCCAGCCTCACGGGTTTCCTCATCAGGGCCGTGGCAGGCGATGCACTTGTTGGAAAGGATCGGACGAATATCGCGGTTGAAATCGATCGAGTCCCCGGCGACTGCTCCGCTGAGCAGAATCAAGGGAGCAGCCCAGCACACCAAGTGCGGGCTGACTTTCAACATCGCGGCCATTTACAAACGTATCGAAAAATCGGAACGCCTGCATCGGCGAAATTGCGTATCTTATACAGCGTAATCACCGCCTGAATAACCTGCGGCATGCCTACCCTGATCCCACAAACCTGCCCGGCGCTGCGAGCCGCGCCAATCGAGGTCGCCAGCGGACTGCGCGGGGAAGACGGCCTCGTTTTTCTCGATACGGCACGGGCCGATCGCGGTAGCCCTGAGGCTCGTTTTTCGATTCTCGCAGCAAGGCCGCTGCAGATCATCGAAGGGAATATCTTTAATCGTCGCGACCGAGAACTCCTGCGCCGCATTTATCAGGCAAACTGCCAGCCCGCTGCGAGCACCCCCGACCTCGGCTTTCCGCTCGCTGGGCTCTATGGTGCGATTGAGTATGAGGGGGACTTCAGGTTTGGGGACTATCGCGAGGTCTTGGTTTACGATCACGAAGGCGACCGCTGGATCGAGCAGGGTTCGCTGTCGCGCCTCGCGCTGAGGATGCCCGAAAGGGAGATCAGAGACGTCGAGAATTCGGCAGGGCTCAACTTCTCACCGCAGGCGGCAGCGAAGCAATACGAGGCCGCAGTTCGCACAGCTCAAGACTACATTGCTGCTGGGGATATCTATCAGGTCAACCTGACCCATCGATTTCTGGCTGATACCGATCAATCGATTGACCCGTTTGCTTATTACGAGGGACTCCGGTCATGCTCACCGACACCGCACGCTGCGTTTCTAGATCAGGGGAAAAGACAGATCGCGTCGTCCTCGCCCGAGCAATTTCTCAGCATCAGTGGGAGCACCATCAAGACACGCCCGATCAAGGGGACACGTCCGCGTTTCAACGACCCAGAGCAGGATGAGAAGTCCGCCTACGACCTCAGGACTTCGAGCAAAGAGAATGCGGAGCTGATCATGATTACGGATCTGCAGCGAAACGACATTGGGCAGATCTGTGATTTTGGGACGGTCAAAGCGACTGAGCTACTCAAGCTCGAGCGCTATGAGCAGGTCTTTCACCTTGTCTCGACCGTGCAGGGCGAGCTTCGCGAGGATATTGATCCGATCGAGGCATTCCACGCCTGCTTTCCGGGAGGCTCGATTACCGGTGCCCCGAAAAAGCGAGCCCGCGAAATCATTTCCGAACTGGAGTCGGAACCGAGAGGCCTCTACACCGGGGCGATTGGCTGCTTCGGCTACAACGGCGAGAGTCGCTTCAACATCGCGATCAGGACGGCGATCTTTGAAGAAGGCCAGGCCCATTTCCACGTCGGAGCAGGAATCGTCGCCGATTCAGATCCTACCGCCGAGTGGGAAGAAACCCTGCACAAGGCAGCGGGTCTCCTCGAAGCAGCGCGGAAGGGCTAGCTCCAGCCAGATCGTCCTGTTCGAGCGGCAAGCTCACCCTTCCGGCTCAACCACGAGACTGACCAGAGTATCCCCGACGCTCGGTTGCGACGAACCAGGGTAGGCAACGTCGAGTCGGCTTTCGCCAATCGTGAAAAGCACGCAGCTTGATTCACCATATCTCTCCCGATAGGCATCAAAGTCAAAGTCCTCAGTCAACCGAGTCACTTTGACGACAGCGCCCGATTCCTCGAGCTCGAGAATCTTTTCTGAGGAGGGGGCATTGAGGCCAAAAAGTCGTCCACCGAGATCGTCGGAGGTGGAAATTCTATTCGAGGCATCACCATCGGCGGGTTTGAGTTGGAAGACGCTCGACGGCCCGAGAGAGTGCCCCAGGTTGATGCAGGCGAGAGCGTTGACCTGATCATTCGGCGTCGCCGCGACGAGTGAGCGGATCCCGACGAGATCGAGTTCCTCTGCGGCATAGTCGGAAAGGATGTTGGCATTTTCGGCGGGGACTCCGGCCATCCGCGCCACCCGAGTCGCTTCGTAATTGCTGTCGACCATCAGCACTCGAAATCCAGCTTCCTGGATGGCCTTGGCGAGATCGACCGTCCAGCTTCTAATCCCCACGAAAAGAATCCCCTGTGGATTTTTCATCGCGACCCCGAGCCAGCGGGCGAGAGGGGCTGAAGAGAGGCCATAAAGAGCAACTGTCCCGACAATCACCACATAGGTGATCGGGACGATCCGTGCCGCCTCTTCGGCGATCGCTCCGCCCTGTTCGGCAAGATCTAGTGCAAAGACCGAAGAGACTGCCGCCGCCACGATCCCTCGGGGAGCCATGCAGGAGAGGAAGACCTTGTCGCGCCAGTCAAAGCCCTTTGCGCCCCAGGTGCTGATGAAAACGCTGAGCGGTCGCACCACGAGGACCAGAGCGGCCAAAAATAGGAGCGCTTCTTTCCAAACCGAGACCAAATCGTCGATCCCGATCCGGGCTCCCAGGACGATGAATAGGCTGGAGATCAAGATCACTCGG
>JBCCBR010000207.1:0-6613 GCA_039033935.1 Verrucomicrobiota bacterium | reverse complement strand
TCATGCGAAAATAAATTTTCGATTATCAATTGATATTCCTTCTCATGGAAGGGTCTAATAGCAGACTTAACCCTGTTCACTCAAAGACTGAACCCTGTATAGTCGGCGACTCAACCCTCTTAGGTCATCGACTCAACCCTATCAGATCGCTGATTAGACCCTGTCTGGTCCGCCCCGCTACCACCCGATGGATCCGCTTCAGGAGGCAATCCAGCAGCTTTGCAGCCCTCTCGGCCTCGCTCTGGTCGTGCTCGGGACGATGTTGGGGATCTTTGTCGGGGCAATACCGGGTCTGACCGGCACGATGCTGATTGCTCTGGTCCTGCCGCTCACCTACGGGGCAGATCCGCAGCATGCGATGACCCTGCTGATCAGCATCTACGTCGGAGCGATCAGTGGCGGGATGCTTACCGCTACTCTTCTGCGAATGCCGGGCACGCCCGCCTCGATTATCACGACGCTCGACGGCTACCCGCTCGCAAAAGCCGGCAAGCCCGAGCGGGCTCTCGCTCTCGGGGTGATGGCGTCGTTCGTCGGGGGGATGATTTCCTGGGGCTTTCTGGTGTTGCTGGCAAAGCCCATTGCTTTGCTCTCAACGCGCTTCGGCCCATTCGAGTATTTTTCTCTGGTGCTGACGGCGCTGGTGCTGATTGCCAGCATCGGAGGCAAGTCTCTGGCGCGGTCGCTCTTTGCCGGCATGCTCGGCATTTTCCTCGCAATGCCCGGCATCCCTGCCGCGACGGGGCAGGCACGGCTCACGTTCGGCTTCACCGAAATGAATGATGGATTTGAGCTTCTCCCGGTCCTGATCGGTCTCTTCGCGGTCAATCAGATCCTGCGCGACATCGCCGCGAGGGCTTCGACCCGAGAGGCGATTCAGCTCGGTCTGAAGAAGACGGCGTGGCGACGGGGTGATTTTGCGAGGCACCTTCCCAATATGATTCGCTCTTCGGTGATCGGGACCTGGATCGGACTGCTCCCCGGGATCGGGGCCAATATCGGCTCGGTCTCAGCCTACTCAGTCGCTCGAAATGTCTCAAAGACTCCCGAGGCTTTTGGCACCGGTCATGAGCCTGGCATCGTCGCGGCTGAGTCGGCCAACAATGCGACAGTCGGCGGCGCGATGATCCCGCTCATCGCGATGGGGCTACCCGGCAGCGTGGTCGAGGCAGTGCTGCTCGGCGCTCTTGTGATTCACGGGCTCCAGCCCGGACCGCGGCTTTTCAGCGACAGTCCGACGATCGTCTACACGATCATGGGCGCGATGTTTCTCGCAAACCTCGTCATGCTCCTGGTGATGTCTCGATCGATGCGCCTCCTCGCGCGGCTCGCGGTGCTTCCGCGTCACTACCTGCTCCCGGTAATTCTCACCTTTTGCGTGATCGGCTCTTTTGCTCTCTCGAATCGCTTCTTCGATGTCTGGGTGATGCTGGCTTTCGGTGGGCTCGGCTTTCTCCTCGAATCCTGGCGGATACCACTCGCTCCGCTCGTGATTGGCTTCGTGCTCGGGCCGATTGCCGAGGAAAATCTCAGTGCCGGCCTGATGTCGACCAATGGCGACTGGTCGCCTCTCCTGACCCGCCCGATCTCGCTTTCGCTGCTCGTCGTCGCCGTTGTCCTGCTAGTTGTCCCGCTGCTGCGCGGGCGACGGCAAGTGAAGGAGGCAGGGTCATGACCAGGCTTTGGCATGGCATCGCGATCCCGCTGATTGTCGCGCTCCTGATCTGGCGACTCCTCGCCTGGTCCGACTCTGGAGCGGAGTCTGTCTTTCCGGCGAAACCAATCCACGTCGTCGTCCCTTACACCGCTGGCGGAGGGACCGATAGCTTCGTGCGGCTCATCACCAAGACGGTCGCGGAGCGCGATCTCCTGCCCGAGCCTTTCGTAGTGATTAATCAGCCCGGTGGCAGCGGCACTATCGGGAGCCGCTATGTCAAAGACGCGCGACCAGACGGCTACCGCATCCTCTGCCATCATGAGTCAATCATCACGGCGAAGCTCTCCGGCTCGGTCCCGTTTGGGCCAGAGGCGTTTGTGCCGATCGTGCAGACCGGTGGCATTCCATTATTGGTTGTGGTCCGGGAAGATGCCCCCTGGCAAACGATCCGCGAACTTCTTGAAGCGACAAAGGAGGCTCCGAAGACCCTGCGCTTCGGTGCGAATCTTGGCTCCCCGGCGCATTTCACGGCGATGAAACTGGAGGCTGCCTACCCGGGTGCCGAGTTTAATCTCATCACCACTGGCGGTGGGCAGAAGCGTGTCATCAGCCTGCTCGGGGGGCATCTCGAAGCTGGCATTTTCGCGCTCTCCGAATACCTCGCTTTTCGCGCTGAGGAGGGGACTCTGCCGGATCAGAATATTCGGGCACTGGCGGTGCTTTCTCCTGAGAGGCTTCCCGCCCTGCCGGAGGTCGGCACCTGTCGGGAGGAGGGCATCGAAGTGACTTCAGACAATGCTTACTACTGGTGGGCTCCGCTCGGCACCCCGGAGACGGTGATCGATACCCTGTCCGGAGCAATACTGCGAGCTTGGGAGGACGAAGAGCTGCGCGACACGCTCAATGAGTGGGCGATCTCCTCGGAAGTCACTCAGGGCGAAGCCCTCAGTCAGCGGATCGCAGATCGTGTTTCGGCAATGGAGAGCTACGCGATCCGGGCCAATACCGATCTGCCCGACTTTCCTCGATATGCAATCGCCTTGGTCATTCTCCTCGGTGCAGTCGTAATCGTTCAATCGGTCCGGAAAACATCCTCCCCCAAAGTGGCGTCGGGAGAGACAAAGAATCGCTCGGCAATCGTCGTCTTTCTGATCGTCTGCGGTGCGGTGTTCATCCTCCAGCTCGGCTTGATCCCGTTTGTGTTCGTCACGATTCCCATGGTATTTCTTTGCGGACTCGCGATCGCCGGGAAGCAGCGGAGACACTGGCCCGTCCTCGCAGAAATCGCACTGCTCGTCGGCCTCGGATCTGAGTTTGTCTTCACCTGTATTTTCACCGTTGCCTTGCCGTGAAATAAGCTTTCAAGACCCATGCCTGAATCCCTTCCGAATATCATTTTCATCATCACCGATCAGCAGCGCTTCGATACGATCGGTGCAGCCGGGTATCGCTACATGGATACCCCGAACCTCGATCGTCTCCATCGCGAGGGGATTGTCTTCAATCAGAGCTTCATCACCGCTGCCTCTTGTGCCCCGGCGCGGGCGAGCCTTTTCACTGGCCATTATCCCCACACTACCGGCATTCTCAGAAACGCCGACACCTGGCAGCACGGCTGGATCGAAGACCTCCAGAGGGGTGGCTATCAGACAATCAATCTTGGCAAGATGCACACCTGGCCTTTCCTCACCCCGATGGGCTTCGATCAGCGCTATGTCGTTGAAAACAAGGACCGCTATCTCGAGGGGCGTTACTTTTACGACGAGTGGGACAAGGCACTTCGCGCCCGTGGGATCGTCAAACAGCAACGCGAACTCTATCGCCAGTGGCCCGACTACAAGGAGCGGATCGGAGCCTTTGAATGGAAGCTCGATGAGGATATGCACCCCGACAACTTCGTCGGCAACATGGCGCGCGACTGGATCCGCAGCTATCCCGCGACGGAGCCGCTCTTCCTCCAGATTGGTTTCCCCGGCCCCCATCCGCCCTACGATCCGATCCCTCGCTACGCGGAGTCCTATCTTGAGAAAGACCTCCAGATCGCGCCGGTCCTGGCAAGTGATCTCGAAAATCAGCCTGATCCGCTCAAAGGCATGCGCGTCCACAACACCGAAGTCGATCACGATTCGGTCCACTTTCTTCTGGAGCCGTCAGAGGCACAGCGCCATCGCCAGCGAGCCTATTACCTAGCCAACGTGACCATGATTGACGAGAAGGTCGGAGAAATCCTGACTGCGCTTGAGGAGCGTGATTACCTCAGGAATTCGATCGTGATCTTCACCTCCGACCACGGAGATTGCATGACCGACCACGGCCACAGCCAGAAGTGGACCATGTACGACGAGGTCACCCGTGTTCCGATGATCGTCTGGGCACCCGATGGGCGTTTCGGGCCACATCGCGAGATTGACGAGCTGGTCCACCAGATGGACCTGGGCCCGACCATCATGGATCTCGCTGGCATTGAAAAACCCGAGCCGATGTCGGCCCACAGCCTGATGCCGATGCTCGATCCAGCGGGCGATGATTCTGAGTGCGCTCGCGAGGTGGTTTTCGCGGAGCAGGCCAAAGATGGGAATTTCACGACAAGTCGCTTCATGACGATGGTCCGCACCCGCGACTGGAAGCTGGTCCACTTTCTTGACGAACCCTGGGGACAGCTATTCGATCTCAAGGAGGACCCACGCGAAAATCACAATCTCTGGAACGATCCGGCGGCGAGCGACCAGCAGTCAAAGCTGCTCGCGACGCTCCGCGAATGGCGCATCCGAGATTCCTACGAAAACGCCGGTCTCTGGGCGGAGGTTCGTTGATTGGGTGAAATGCCCTGGTCAAGCTTCGGCAGCGCTCGTCACAACGAAAATGGCGTCGGTGCGTTCGGGCAGATCAGCCAGCTACGGAAGACTCCGACAAGCTCCGGCTCAGCCGAATAGGGCGGTGACCGGTTGCCCGCGATCAGCGATCGTGAATGGGCGCATCGAGGGTGAATAAACGACCTGATCCAGTGGCAGACCGAGTGCATAAGCCACCGTCGCATTGAGATCGGGCAGCTCGACTCCATCGCCGATGATTTTCGCCCCTCGCTCATCAGTCCCGCCAATGACCATGCCTCCGGAGATGCCGCCGCCAGCCAGCGCGCAGGTAAATGCCTGAGGATGGTGATCGCGTCCCTCGTTCACATTGATTTCCGGGGTCCGCCCGAATTCAGTCGCGAGGACTACAAGAGTATCATCGAGCAGACCGCGACGCTCGAGGTCGCTGAGGAGAGCAGAAAGCGCTTTATCGAGGATTTCTCCCTGTTCCGGGACTCGCACGAAATTGGCGTTGTGGGTGTCCCAGCCATTGAAAGAAACCTCCACAAAATCGACACCGTTCTCGATCAGGCGTCTTGCGAGGAGGCAGCCCTGTCCGAAGTAATCGTCTCCATAGCGCTCTCGCAGTCGCTCCGGTTCGTCCGCAATATCAAACGCGGCGAGGTCGCTGCTTCTCATGAGGCGCACCGCATCGGTATACATGTCCGAGTAGGCGCGCACGTTCTTCTGGTCGTAGCGCTCGACGAAGGCGGCATCGAGCTGATCAGAAAGATTGCGATGAAAGTCGAAGCTCTCTTCGCTGAAACTGCGGTGGCGTGAACTATTTTTAAGCCCCTCGGACGGATCGCCGATCCGGAGCGGTGAGAGGCGGCTCTCAAAGAATCCAGAGCCGGGGTGATTCGAGTCTCCCCCGATCAAAACGCTGCCGGGGAGATTCGGATTGGTCTTGCCGGTCAGCTTTTCTCGCCACGCCCCCATCGAGGGGTGCCGGATCGAGGTGCGGAGTTCGTAGCTGGTGTGGGCAAAATACTGGCCTTGTTTGTGAGCTCCCTGAGTCGATGTCATCGAGCGGATCAGAGAAAGCTTGTCTGCCTGGCGGGCGAGACGTGGCAGGGAGTCGCCAAAGAAGACCCCATCGACAGGGGTGCGGAGCCGTTTTGTCGGCCCCATGATCTTTGAGTCCTTTTTTGGATCAAGGGTGTCGAGGTGGCTCATCCCCCCATTCATGTAGAGGTAGATGACCCGCTTGGCAGTCGCCTCCTGGCGCAGGGTCGAGGCGCCTTTTCCGGCCGCTCTAAGACCGACCGGGAGTCCCGAAAGCGCCGTCACTCCGAGAAAGGAGCGGGCAGCTGTTTCGACAAAGCGCCGTCGCGATGAAGGTGAGAGGCTCATGACGTAGTTAGACGTAGGATCGCCTCTCGATCTCACACCCGCAACCGAGACACAGCCGCGCTATTGCGCCGGGGATGCGGGCGGGCCGGGAGGCGCGAGTTGATATTCAGCCAGCAATTCCGGTGCGAAAGCAAGCGCTTCACCACCGCGCTCCACATAGAGGTCGTAGTGCTGGAAGTAGAGGTGGAACATCGCGAAAGTGAGAATCCCAGAGAGCGGATAAATCAGCACAAAGGTGAAGCTGGCGATTATCAAAATCGGCATCGAGATCAGGATGATCAGGAAAATGTAGAGCGTGATGCTGATCCCGACCTTCTTGCAAAACGACTTGATGAATCCGAAGTCATACCCCGCTTTGAAGCCCTGCAGGGCTCCTGCGCGGAAAGTGAGCGCTGCGATCGGGGCAATCAAGACAAGACCGAGAACAATCGAGCCGAGCAGTCCGAGCAGGAGGAGGATGAGTCCGACAATGGGGTTCCCGCCTTCCGCCATCAGGCTGATACCAATGACATTCAAAATGAGTGCAATGTAGACGACAATGATCCCGACCACGGTGACCGGCAAGCTCGCCAAAAACGGCCAGAGCCCGAACTTCAAATACTCGGCGAACTGATTGAAGTTAAAATCTTCGCTCTGATGCCCGTGTCGCTCACGGGTGAATCTTCTGAAAAAATAGCCGATCGCGACGATCGGGCCGACAATCGGAATCAATTGGCAAAGTGCCAGACACCAGAAAGTCGGCCATTTTTTT
>JBCCBR010000206.1:0-6632 GCA_039033935.1 Verrucomicrobiota bacterium | reverse complement strand
TCTGAAGCTAAACCAGATCGCAGACGAAATTGAGGCCGAAGACTTCCTGATGGAGGTCTCTAAATGATCGTCCCCGATATCAATCTGCTGGTCTTCGCCTATCAGAGAAATGCACCACACCACGAGGCAGCGAAACGCTGGTGGGAAGAGCTGATCAATGGGGATCGGGCGGTCGGTATACCTTGGGTCGTGTCATCCGGGTTTATCAGACTGATGACCCATCCGAGGGTTTCGACTCACCCGATGGAGCCGGCTGAGGCGCTTGATCTTGTGGAGAGATGGTTCCATTTCCCACAGGTTGCGCCGGTCAATCCCGGGCGAAGACACCTGCAAACACTCCGTCAAATGCTGGTCGCAGCAGGTGTCGGAGGAAATCTCGTGACTGATGCTCATATCGCGGCAATCGCGGTTGAGTATCAGTCGGAAGTTCACTCCAACGATTCGGACTTTGGCAGGTTTCCCGGATTGAGATGGGTAAACCCGCTCGTCGATTCGTAGATCACTCTCCACTGGCGCTTTTTCCACACCCTCGGCAAAGCTGAAGTGTATGTGGGGTCTCACTGCGGCCCCGAAGTTCGCGGCCACAGAACGATTGCAGTTTGTGGTCGTTGCTGAAAATCACCTCGACGCCGGATTTATGGCTTCACCGTCAGTGATCGAGGGCGCTCTGATTCTGCCAACAAAGAGCCATTTCTACCGCGTCGATTAGAAACCCATACCAGGAGTAACTTGAACTTTGATTCCTCGCGGAATGACCGGTGAATGGTTAATACGAACCTGTCACTCTACCCGGTAGATCTGCACATTTGCGATTGATACAGCATGAAATGAGTCCGCATCGCGATGAGCGCCTTGATAGATCCCTTGTTGCTCTCTGATTACCCAGCTCATTTCATTGATCTCTGACTCCGGCTTCCCCCGCAGCGTGTAGCCGATTGGACCACGGTAGTCAAAAAGTAGATCCGACGCCTGCAGTTCGTCACCCCAGCGTTTGTCGCTGAACCACACGGTGAGGTGGCTATCGTCAGTGCCCGGTGCAATCCTCCATTTGTATCGGAAGTGATACCAGTGACCGAGCCTGAGCGTTTTCCTGCCTCTCAGTCTTAGTGAAGATGAGCCTTTGTGATCTCCAAATCTAATGAGGGTATGAATGATATTGTTAGTGCCCTGAACCAGCCCCAAGGATATTGGGGGCGACTCGGGCGCGCTCTGATGCCATTGCCTGAGGATGACCCAGTTCGGGCCCTGGTCGTGCGATCGAGCCTTTTCGGCGATTGTCATCTCAGGATCGAGCATCATGCTAAACTCCGAGCAGTAGGTTTGGTTTAACTCACCAACATGAAGGTAATGCTCCGCACGGGCTTTGCTGTCATTCCCCTGAGGACCGAGCTGATAACGAATCGCCCGTCCTGCCTCGGGCGAAAACGATGGGACGAGACTGACTGACTGGGGTCCAACCGGCCTGCCTGCGAGTGTGGTCCCCTCGAATCGAGCCCTTGGTAATTTACCGAAATCGGTTGGTTTCTTTCGAAACGGGAGATCGAAAATGTCGCCGTTTTTGAGGAGGCGGGAGTCTTCGCTCAAAAAGTTGAGAGCGATCAGCCTTATCCGCTCCTCTGACGCTGCTGTCGAGGTGGAATCGCTGCGATCTTGCTGAGCCCAGCTGAAGATGGGTAGCAGGAGAATGACTGATATCCCTGATCGCAACATTCTCTGGAAGTTCCCGCGATTTTGGTCGTTTACGCTCGTTTTCGTCTCTTCACCGCCAGCGATAGTGTTTTCACTCGCGAATCACTAATCCAGAAAGCTGGGTTTGCATCGTCTAGACTTTTTTTGGCTTCGAGTAATGGCCGTTGCCCGCTCAGAACGAAGTGGTGAAACTGGGAGCCAGGCACGACTCCTGCCTCTCACCTGCTCCGCCGTGCCGCTTCGCTTTTAAGCCTGAGTGCATTGAGCTGGATAAAACCAGTCGCATCTCCTTGATCGTAGGCGTGCTCGGCGCCGCCTTCCATCGTAGCGACGTCTTCATTGTAGAGGCTTTGCGAAGAGCGGCGGCCTGCCGTGATGGCATTGCCTTTGTAGAGCTTGAGTCGGACCTCTCCGGAAACGGATTTCTGTGATTCGGTGACGAGGGCCTGCATCGCTTCGCGCTCGGGCGCGAACCAGAAGCCGTTGTAGACGAGTTGGGCGTATTTTGGAATGAGCGAGTCTCGCAGATGCATCACCTCTCGATCCATTGTCAGACTCTCCATCTGACGATGTGCGTCGAGGAGGATCGTTCCCCCGGGGGTTTCGTAGATGCCGCGGCTTTTCATGCCGACAAAGCGGTTTTCAACCATGTCGATCCTTCCGATGCCATGTTTGCCCCCGAGAAAGTTAAGCACTCGCATCACACCATAGGGGTCGAGAAGGGTGTAGCCATCCCGCTCGCCTTGGCCGGTCACGTCACCTAGCTGAGAGATGATCGTAGTGAGCTGTTCGGATTGAAGACCGATGCAGTTTCCCTCTTCGAAAAGAAACTGGAGATACTCGGGCTGATCTGGTGCTTCTTCGGGTGAAACGCTCAGCACATACATGTCACGATCAGCATCAGTGCTGGCGTCATACCAAACATCTTCAAGCACGCCGCTCTCAAAGCTGATGTGAAGGAGGTTACGGTCCATCGAATAAGACTTTTTGGCGGAAGCCTGGACCGGAATGTTGTGCGCGGCAGCGTAGTCGATCATTTCAGCACGCCCGGGGAACTGCTCGCGAAATCGCTCCTGTCTCCAGGGGGCAATCACCTCGATGTCAGGAGCGAGAGAGGCCACCGAGAGTTCAAAGCGAACTTGATCGTTGCCTTTGCCGGTCGCTCCATGGGCAATCGCGTCTGCGCCTGTTTCGCGAGCTACTCGGACCATGCCTTCGGAAATGCAGGGGCGTGCGATCGAAGTGCCGAGAAGATACTGACCTTCGTAGATAGCCCCCGCCTGGATCATCGGGAAGATGTAGTCCTCGGCGAAGCGGCCTTTGAGATCGTCGATAAAACACTGCGAGGCACCGGTTTTGAGTGCCTTTTCCTCAAGCCCATCGAGCTCCTCTCCTTGTCCTACATCAGCGCAGTAGGCCACCACCTCGGCCTTGTAGGTGTCTCGGAGCCAAGTGAGGAGGACTGAGGTATCGAGCCCACCCGAGTAGGCCACTACGATTTTGTTGATCTCGCTGCTCATGATTTGCGGCGAAGGTTACTCGTGAGCCGGTCCCCTGCAAACGCGATTTCTCATCCGGGAGCGCGTCGTCGCTGGGCCTCCATTGCCCAACAAAATTCAAAGGACGACTTAGCCGGGCCAGAGCGAATTACTTTTTCGTTTTGACCGGTCGCTTACGGTCGGGGAACATCGTGCGACAAAGCCCGCATTCGAGACCGCAGCAGCCCCGAGCGGTGCAGTGTTCGCGCCCGTAAAAGATGATCTGGAGATGAAGCTTATTCCAGAGTCTTTCGGGGAAGAGCCTTTTGAGGTCTCTTTCGGTCTGAACAACGTTGCGCCCATTGGTCAATTTCCAGCGCTGAGCCAAGCGGTGGATGTGGGTATCGACAGGGAAAGCGGGGACGCCGAATGCCTGGCTCATGACGACTGAGGCGGTCTTGTGCCCGACCCCCGGAAGGGTCTCGAGCGTTGCCATGTCTGCTGGCACGGTGCCTCCAAATTCAGTCACAAGTCGTTTTGAGAGGCCCGAAATCGCTTTGGATTTCTGAGGTGAGAGTCCGCAGGGTCGGATGATCGCCTGAATCGCCTCGACTGGCTGCTGCGCCATTTTCTCTGGTGTATCGGCCAGGGCAAACAGAGCCGGAGTGACCTGATTGACTCGCTCGTCGGTGCACTGCGCCGAAAGAAGCACAGCGATGAGAAGGGTGTAAGGGTCGGTGTGGTCGAGCGGAATCGGAGTCTCGGGGTAAAGCCGCTCTAGGGTTTCGATGACAAGGGCGACCCGCTCGGCCTTGGTCATGAGTAAGAACGATACCGATTACGCTTGTCAGTGGGGACTGACTTAGAGGGGCAACTCCGTTCCGCCGCTAGCAGCAGCGTGGCATTCGGGCGTCATTTTCTCGATGTCCGAAAGCATTTTGCGAACATGCCATGCTTTTTTGACGTGGGTGTGGCTGGCGAGAATTTTTCGGCTCTGCTCGAAAGAACCCCATTCGACAATTTGAATCGGGATGTTGCGGACGCCCCAACGACCGATCCCAGCCATGTTTGGCTTGTAAAGATCAATCGTCTCAGTCCCGCAGAGGGCGCTGCCGTAGTCGTCCACGATATACTCGTAGGGGAGTCCTTCGATTTTAAATCGTGTTCCTACCGGAAATTTAGACCAGTCCGCGGCAGCACTCCGCACATTGGAACCGAATTTGAGTCGAGTGCCGGCTGCGGTGAGCTGGCCGTAGGGAAGGCTATCTGGTTCGAGGTGGGAGTAGGCAGTCGTCCTCACCATCATGATGCGCCCGGGAGGTTGGTGGGCGACTTCGGTTCGCGGGACTGTCGTCAGCGTAATCGGTGGTTTTGAAGGCAGAGTCTCGACCGGGCGCTCGATCGCAACGGGGTCGCGGAGTGCCGCGGGATCATTCCCCACTGCGGTGGCTGACTCGTTCGTGGTCGGAGAAGAGACGACCTGAGTTTGCTCGATCTCTCCGCCGTCCATCCGCACTGCGGCAGCCGGAGCACTCGTCGAGACCAGGCTGTTCGAGGTGGTGCAGCTTGACACGACAAGTGCCGAGAGCCCCAGGGAGAGGAGCGAAACCGTTTTGAAAGTCGGATCAGCGCTGGTCATGACAGTGTCGGGGTGATGTTGTAAGCGCGTTTCCCACTCTCGTCAACGCACCCTGAAAAGAGATTTTATGAAAAATATAAAGTCATCTGAATATCCTGTCTTCGGGAAATTCCTCGATCTTTTAAAATTTCTCAATTTCGAGACTGGGCGCCGAGGCCCCTAGGAATGGCTCGATCCGGAGGCTTTTTGGAGTCAGCACGATCTCAATGACTCCGTCGATCCTGGGGTCATAAATAGCGCACCCGCTTGCGGCCGCGCTGGAACGGAGACTATCGGGCAGTGATTCGACCGATGGAAAGCTCGCGTGGCTAGAAATGATCGCTCGTGGAGATATGGCATTGAAAAATGCGGTCCCGACTGTCGTGCCCTCCTGATGCTGACCTCGGATCCACAGATCAGCTCGAAGGTCCACTCCGGCTTCGAGCAGTGCTCTTTCGGTCTCAAAGCCAGCATCCGAAGTGAGTAAGATCCGCCAGGGGGATATTTCGAGCCTGACTACGAGACAACGGTCGTCAGCAAGCCTCCCCGCCTGATCCGGGCGCGGAGCAAGGACAGTCCAGATCTGATCGCGGCCGGATTTGATGCGACTACCGGCTTCGAGATATTGCCTTTCGATCTGCCCCGCCGAAGCGATTTTGTCGATCTCTGGGTAGACGGATGACCGGTTATCGAGACGGGTTTCAAAAAGCACACTCGGTCTCCAGCGCTCGAGGATGAGGGGTGCTGCTCCGATGTGAGCTTTGTCGCCGTGTGTTAGGAAAAGGTAATCAATTCGATTCAGACCCCGCTTTCTCATCATCGGGAGCAACTCTCGGTGGTAGGTCCGCTCGTCGCCCGTGTCAAAAAGCCAAGTCGAATTTCCATCTTTCTCCTGATTGGAAAGCTCAATCAGAACGGCTGATTCATCTCCCCGGCCAAGGACGCTGATCTGACCCAGCTGTTCCGGCAAGGTAGCCGTCTGGCCAATGTGAAACTGACCTCCAGGAACCATGGCGAAGGTCTGGGCGAGGAACACCAGAACCGAGGTGAGCAGTGTATTGAGAAGGTTGAGGTACGAATGAATCGCTGCGAATGGCAGCAGAGAACAAAGGATAGAAATGAAAGCGACGCAGACGATCGCTGCGGCGAGTGGGATCATCGGCAGATTCGCGATGAGTCCAATCGGGGCGAGATGGTCAAAGAGTGTGATCATGAGCCCGGCCGAGCCAACCCACGCTGCGATGGAAAGCGCGACCGAGCCCATCGCGGATCGTCCCCTTGATTCGATTGAGGTCTGGCGAGAACTCAAGAGTGATCTCGGAATGAAAGGGTCTGGCAGAAAAGGCCTCTCAAGATACCGCTGAACTACCGGTGCGAGGCAAGCAATAGAAAGCACGACGAGAAAGGATAGCTGAAAGCCAGGGCGGAAGACTTGTTGGGTATCAAAGAGGATCAAGATCACGGCAGCCAGACCCAGCGAATTAATCACTTTGGGCTTTGCAAGGAAAGCGATCCCCGAGCAGAAGAGACTAATCATCAGGGCGGCCCGCACTGCCGAAGGGCGCAGCCCGGTGATAAAGGCGTAGGCGATCACGAGCGGAATCACGAGTAGAGCGAGTGATCGCCTTCGTAGGCCGAGGAGGCGGCCGGTTCCAAAAATCAGTCCGGCGAGAGTCGCGACGTGCATTCCAGATACCGCAAAAAGATGTAGCGTCCCGCTAAGCTGGAACCACTCCTCGAGATCCTCCGGGGAGCCCTCCCGCACTCCCAGAGCCATTGCCGCGATTAGCGAGGCCTCACGTTGCAGATCCGGTGGGACACCGGTGTAGAGGCGAGTCTCGAGATTT
>JBCCBR010000205.1:0-6654 GCA_039033935.1 Verrucomicrobiota bacterium | reverse complement strand
CTCTGTGAAAACCCTCCCAACCAAGCCGACACGACAACCGTCCACGGAACAGAACATTTGAACCATTCTTCAGAATGGTTTTGGTACACAATATTCTTCGACCCCGCATTACCGAAAATATTGCACCTTCTTCGTGGATGCCCGCCTGACATTTATTCCCGTCATTCCCCAAGCCGCCTAATTATGGACGGGAAAAAGGTGGCCACTTTGCGCCTCAGTCTCATCTCGGGCGTCAATACGAGCGGTTTTTTTCGTGGGGATATGCGGAGCGCTACGACGAGACTCTCGCGCTTTACCATCAGCAGATCCACGCCGTCGATGCTGCCGTCGGCATGATTCGAGAGGCCATTGCAGAGGCGGGCGTAGCAGGGAACACCGTCATCATTTTCACCTCGGACAATGGCTTTCTCAATGGGGAACACGGCTACGGTTCGAAAGTGCTCCCCTACGAAGGCGCCTCGCGAGCCCCACTCGTCGTCTATCTGCCTCAACATGAGAATTCCGGTAAGGGTCTCCGCTGCAATGAGCTGACCGCCAATGTCGATGTCTATCCGACACTGCTCGATTTCGCAGGGGTCAGCTACCCGGATGACATCGATGGGAAAAGTTGGTTGCCGCTTTACAATGATCCTGACACCCCAACACATGCAGTGCTCCCGCTGATGAATGTGTGGGGCCCTGACGAAGTAAATAGCTACGGTGTAGTCACTCGAGACTGGAAATTTATCCGCTGGCCGTGGGATGAGGGAGACTTCGAGGTGACAGAAGAGTCTTACCATCTGGCCGAAGACCCATGGGAGTTGGAGAACGTGGTTGCTCGTCCTGAGGCAAAAGAGACTGTATCCGAGCTACGAGAGCTCTACGATGAAGCGGTAACCGATTGGATCGAGCGCGGGGTCAAATATCACGACTACGAGCGTTTTGGGCCGTGGTTCAAAAGATGACGAGCGCTCAGCTTGGAGATCTTGCGGAGAAAATTACAAGCTTCCGTGCTCCGTCGGTGGATTGGAAGCGGGCGAAAAATATTGCTGTGACAGGCCGCTACCTCAAGGGCTCGGCAGAGAGAACCCTAAGCTGTTTGGGTCCTGCTTTGAGAGTCCACGAACCTCCACGGATCTGCCGGCCACGATCCGAGTGATGTCGAGGCTCACGGTCGGATTGCATAGAAAATGAAAGTGTCCCAGAAAACCATTGCGACGACTTTCCAGTCCGGAAACGTCGATCCATTCGATCTCGGGAAGGCTCAGAGCCAGCTCGGACTGCCACGGGTCAAATCCATCAAAGGATCGGCCAAGGCGCGCTTCGTCGAAAACGAGCTGTGAAGCCAGCAGCGGGAGATCTCCCTGTGATGCATACACGGTGACTCCTTCAGTCACCTCATGGAATCCGTCGAGCACTTCGTTGAAGAAGATTCCTGCGCCTATATCTGGCGCGGCGAGCACCACCCTCCCGATTCGGAACCTGTCCTGGAGTTGGTCCGGCGTGAGATTCAGGTTGGCTTGCCGGATCGCGGCGAGTGATCGAACGATGAGAGGACAACCAGCACTGTGTCCGATTAGGTGAATCTGGTCAGCGCCGGTTTCGGCTGAGAGTTGTTGCAGCAGGGTGCGAAAATGTCTTGTGCTGATATTCGCAAGCGCCTTGTCTGCTGCGTAGCTCAGAACCGACTCCCGAGAAGGCCATTCAAAATTTATGACCGCTCCGGGCTGACCGCAGAGGTGGAAGAGAAGAGCTGCGATCTCGGTGTTTGCGGGCACATAGGCGTTGTAGCCATGGACGTAGATGACGATGGTTGACTCGGTGCGATGCTTTAGCTGAGCGCGAATTTCATCGGTCCAATCGTCAGCGAGGGCGGAATCCCGAGTCGCGGGATCACTCGCTAAAAGGGTCGTTCTTTTTAGGCTGACCCGGCCTCGACGATGCGCAGTGGGATTTTCGATCTCGACCTGTGCGACTCCGAAGCGGAGTCCAAAATCTGAAGAAGGCTCGTCGGCGAACGGGTGCCGGTTTTGCTGTTCGTCCCGGAGGGCTCGATTGGAAGCGAGAAACACAGGGAAAGTCGGATCGAGAGTAGGCTTGGCTTTTACAACCGTCTCTCCAGAAGTCGGCTGATAGGAGAAGCGAGTCATCCCCGGCTGAGCCGTCGGGATGCAGCTGGTCGCCAGCGCGCCGAAGAGAGTCAGCGCGAGGATGAATTCTGTCTGGGTGGATCTCACGTGTTTCACGGAGATCTCACCACGGGGTCAGTCGGCGGTCAATTGGGGATTGTCTACTGTCTGAGTTATGCTAGTGAAATTCAGGCCCGAAAGTGTCTGTCACTCACCATGCGCGCAGGAGACCTGATGCAAGATCCTTTTTACTCAAGGCTGATCTTTGCGATTGAGGGGCAGGTTCACGATTACGACCTGAAGACTCATGACGCAGAAGGAGTCACACTGAAAGACTCAGACGTCAAATCGGCCTTGAGGAAGGCGATCAGCCTGATAAAGGGCTCTGGCAACTCGAAGCCACCGAAAGGCCAGAGTGATCGCCTGAAGTTTGCCCTCGCTCGTGAAATCGTCGAAATTTGCGAGAACGAGCGAGAGGTAGAAGGAGTTTCCGCTGTCGAATTCACGAGGGCAATACTAGCTGTTGAGGATACCCTGAAGCTTCGCAGGGAAATGGCGGGGCACTCTCGTGGTTACCTTGAATTTCTGAGAGAATTCATTCCGGGTGCTCGGGGAGATTGATTTGTCACCACAGGGGCTTCTATTCTGCGACCCGCCCGACCGGTCTTCCATTTTGTCGCATTTCTTCCTGAAACAATACCGCCATGCCGCGGAGTTTTCGGGTGAGCTTGGACCGGATTGGGTTCCGCTCGCCAGGATCCTCGGCGAGATCGAAAAGACTGAGTTGAGGTGAAAGCATCAGTTTGTGATCGCCGGAACGGACCGCTGAAAGCGCTCCCTCGGCTCCGTGGTAAAAAAAGGCATCGCGGTATTCGCGCTCGGTAAAAAGCTCCGACCACTCGAGTGGGATATCGATCGATCGGGTCGACTCGACGTTCCGATTGATCGACTCGATGGCTCCGCCGCTGAGTTGCCCAGCAAGATCGCGTCCGTCGCGCGTGCGATCGAGTGGGACTTCAATACCCGCGAACGAAGCGAGGGTGGCGTACCAGTCCATCGCTGTGGTCAGTTGAGACTCAACCGTCTGCATTGGGAGCTCCGGACCTGAGATGATCCCTGGCACCCGGATGCCAGCTTCCCATGTCGTAAGTTTGCGACCCTGTAGCGGCTGATTGGCGTTACGGCCGGGACCGCGTCCGTTGTCGGAAAGGTAGAGCACATAGGTCGAGTCGAGCCGACCGTCTGCGGTGAGATGATCGAGGATCCGACCGACTTCGTGATCGAGCTCCTGAATCGCATCGCCGTAGAGACCCCATTCAGAGCTTCCCCGAAATGCTTCGGTCGCTCCGAGAGGAACGTGGAGCATGGTATGGGCAAGGTAGATGAAAAAGGGGGCGTCTCCGCTCGCATCGATCCGAGCTATCGTTTCGTCAGTGTAAAGGTTTGTCAGAGTGTCAGGATTAGCAGCAGGGTCAGCGACAGACTCATTTCGATAAATAGGGATATTGCCATCTTCGAAATAGACCACCTCGACTGGATCAAGATTGTGATGCAATCCATAGTAGTGATCGAATCCTTGAGAAAGGGGAAGAAACGGCTCCGCAAAGCCGAGATGCCATTTCCCGATACAACTGGTGTTGTAGCCGGCGCTAGCGAATAACTCAGCCATGGTCAGCTCATCGGGATGAATCCCGATCGTCGAGTCGGCTCGCTGGACCCAGGTTTCAAGGCCGATACGACGCGGGTAGCAACCCGTAAGAAGTCCAGCCCGCGAAGGCGAGCAAATCGGAGCGGCCGCGTAGTAGTCAGTGAAGCGGATCCCTGAATCGGCGAGGCTGTCGATCCGAGGCGTCTTCACTTCGGTGGCACCATAGCATCCGAGATCGTAGTAGCCTTGATCGTCAATCAGGGTGATGAGAAAACTGGGGCGCTCACTCGCGGTCAATCCGACTGATGTGAGCAGAGCGATGCTCAGAAGTAGCAAAAGCGCTAGCGGATTAAGCCTCATAATCCACCTCTACCAGGGTTCCGCCTTTTTGCGCCGAGGCCTGGATTGCTTTCATGATCTGGATGTCTCGCAGACCCATTTCACCGGGCGTTGCGAAGGTTTTACTTTCGGCAAGAATGGCTTTGGCGAATTCATCGTGTAGAACCGCTTGCTGGAGAGGATCTTCAAATTTGTGCTCTTTGCGATTGGCTACTACGACACGCGGTCGGGCTTTCCCGTTGCCTGATTGACCGTAGACGCTACCGCCTTGCCCGGGGAGAATCTCGACTGAACCCTTCGGACCGACACTGGTGCATTGGTGAAAGCTATGGGCGTAGCTGGCGCGACAGAGAGCCTGGAACCCGTCTTCGAAGAGCAGTTCCATCGCCATGGTTTCTTCGACATCTTCCGGGTAAATATCGGTGTGGTAAGTCTGTGCCATCCCTCGCACCGATACCGGTTGCGAACCGGAGAGGTAGCAGGCGGCCTGGATCGGGTAAACGCCCGTGTCAAAGAGAGCGCCGCCACCCGTCGCGACAGGATCTAGCAGCCACTGCTTGATTGCGTTGCGTCGCTTTGGATCGAGAAGCGCCCGGCTGTAGGACCAGGAGAATTCATAGTTGCCGTTAGTGAGAGAGCCCAGCGTGCCATTGGAAATCAATTCGATTGCCTTCTGATGGTGGGGCTCGAATTGGAGACGATAGTTAACCCCTAACAAGACATCATTCTCTTTCGCCGCGGCGATCATGGCGCGACAGTCGTCGATCGTGGTCGCCATTGGTTTTTCGACGATGACGTGTTTACCAGCCCCCGCCGCAGCTATGCTGTGTTCGGCGTGGAGGTTGTTTGGCAGGGTCACGTGGACGTAGTCGATGCGGTCATCAGCAGCGACTTTGTCCCACTCGTCATAGCCATAGATGGCGTCTTCGGGGAAACCATATTCGGCGGCGTATCGTCGACCTTTTTCCCGATCACCAGTCATGACGCCAGCAAAGGTTACGTGATCACAGCTCGCAATTTCGGGCGCGATCGAAGCTTTCGCGTAGCCGCCGAGTCCGACGATGAGCATGCCGAGCTTGCGTGGGTTTTCATGATGAGCACCTCGGAGGATTGTGGGAGCAGCGGTGGCGGCGAGAATCGCTGAACCCGCCTTTCCGATGAAGCGACGACGGGAGTTCGATGGATTTGACTTGGTCATAAAGTTTACTGAGATGAATAGCGTGAGACGTAAGCGGCCTCGCGGGTGGTGACTGCGATGTGGGTGATTTGGTCTTCGACGAAAAAGGCGGCTGAGGTTGCCTTCTCGTTCAAAGTCATTCGATAGATTGCCTCTCCGTTTTCGTTCAGCAGGGAGAAGCCATTTCCGGCCGCGACCCAGAGGTGACCCTGAGGGGAAAAAGCGAGGCCGTCGATCGGCTCTTCAAAGTTGGCGAAAATTTCTCTTTTGGCTACTGAGCTGGGTCCAGTGAATTGGAAACGAAAGACTTGGCGCCTCTTAGAGTCACCGACGAAAAGGGCCTTTCCATCCCGGCTGATCGCGATCCCATTTGGCAAATCGAGATCTCGAATTGGGGCTGCAAGAGTTCCGCCGTTCGGGCTGGGTGAGTAGCAAAAAACGTATTGACCGGGTAGCTCTTGAGTTTCGAGCGGGCGCTGGCGGAACAGAAAATTTGGGTCGGTGAACCAGATGCGTTTGGTCGTAGGATGAATCCGCAGATCATTGGGACGATTGAGACGTTTCTCTTCAAACTGTTCCACGAGGACCTCCCCGGGCACGCCGACGTTAGAGAATCGGCGCAACAGTCGAGTCGACTGATCGACCCCGATCAAGCTGCCACCGGCGGTGGGACGGAGCGTGCTGGTTTCTGGAGTCTCGTCGATCCAGAGCCGCAAGCCGAGCTCAGCGGACCAGCGGAAAAAGAGACCATCGTGATGAGCCGCATAGATCAAAATGGGGCCAGAGTTTTCCGGACCGGGAAGCCATTGGGCGCCTTCGCAACCGCTGTAGCCACCTCCAAGACGAGTCCACGGTTGCAGCTTCGGAAAGTCCGGTGCCGAATCCGAGAGCGACTCAACTACCGGCGCCGGTTCCTCGAAGGCTTTCTCGAAAAATTCACGGGCGGTGGCGACGGCTTCTTTTCGAAATGCTGCGTTCCTCAGCAGTGCGTGAGGGGCATTTGCAATTACCTCGAGATCGGTCGGGATTCCAAGGCGCATCGCTTCGTGCCGGAAACGCGACGCGCGAGTGGAAGGTTGATCGAGCTCGCCAGAGATGATGCCAACAGGTGGATCGTCGTGCGAGAGATGATGCAGAGGCGATGCGTCGCGGTAGTTGTGGTAAGCCTCCCGGAATGAGCCTCCGAGAAAGGGACCGTAGAGTTCGTGGCGCGGCCCTTCGACAGCATTCTGGATATGTGGTGCTGTAAAATCGGTCTGAGCTCCAAGACCGATTGCGGCGTTCGGTCGTTCGATTTCGGGCGCTGGCCGTGTCGCGCTGAGCAAAGCAAGATGACCGCCGGCAGAGCTTCCGATAATGCCGATCTTCTCTGGATCGATTTG
>JBCCBR010000204.1:0-6657 GCA_039033935.1 Verrucomicrobiota bacterium | reverse complement strand
GGGTCGATCTTGCCCTCACGAGCAATCGCGGTGAGATCGGTGCAATATTTTTCGAGAGCTTGGTATTTTCCTTCAGGATCCTGATCAGTGACTTTTTGGGATCCGCGTACGGTGTCGATCGCCTCGCGGAGAGTCTTTTCGGAAAGCTGGTGACTGCGAAGTAAATCTTTGACCGCCGTGCTCCCCTCAGAGGCCAGGGCAAGCAAAGCATGCTCGACGCTGGTGTAGTCATCGCCCATCTCCTTGCGCCTCGATTCGGCGGTGGCAATGACATTGCGGAGATCGTTGCTGAGGTAGATCTGCTGGCCTGGGCTGCCCTCGACTGAGGCCTGGCGGCTGAGGGCCTGATCGACCTCCGATGCGAGAGTTTCGACCGGGACATCAAGATGATTCAGCACCGGTCGGGTGAGCCCATCCGGCTGCGCCAGCAGGGCGGCAAGCAGATGCAGACTGGAAAATTCGGAATGATAACGCTCGGCAGCCAGCTCCTGAGCTGATTGCAGCGCTTCCTGGAGTTTGATGGTGAATTGATTGGGATTCATGCGGTTAAGAAAATGAAAAGTGCTTTAAACAAGTGATTTCAGGACTCTTTGTCTATCATTGCAGCTTTTTGTTCAAAAAATGCCGAACAAATTCTGTTCGTGGAGGAAAAGTTGGATTTTTCGATTCGAAAATTTAATTTGCAGCATGGTTGATCAAATCATGAAGCTGCTGGAGGCATCGCCGTTTTTGCCGTTTACGGTGGTGACGACAGCCGGAAAAAGTTACCCGGTCCCGACAGCAGAACACGCCAAAATCAGCCCTTCCGGAAAAATGATCCTAGTTTGGTTGGATGGGGATGTGAGCGTTTTGATTCCGAGGATTCAGGTCGCTTCGGTTGAGGCGAAGGAAGCCGCCTGACACCGAATACCGGTGTGCCGAATCTTCCTTCGCTTCAGCCCAACTATGCAACCTTGAAAGGGTTGATCACGGTGACGCCACCATAATCACACTGGTGGAACAAGTCCTCAGAATAGACCGTCGAGCAGCCTCGATGTCGCGCCACGGCAAGGATGAGCGCATCGTGGTATCCGATCTCATATCGCTTTGTGATTTCCAGCGCGAGATCGACATCGACGGTGTCGATTCCAAATAAGTCGTAGCTCTTCCAAAGCTGAATCCACGCTACAGCTTCCGAATGCGAAAGCGGGGAGAGACGGTTCGGACTGGTCACCGCTCGGTAGAATTCCCCCAAGACCTGGGTTGAAATGATAATACGAGATCTCCTCACGAGATTTTGTGAGATTTCGGATTTAGTCACATCTGGTCCTTCCGACTCGATCGCATAGATCAGGATGTTGGTATCGAGAAAGATGCTATCGCTCATTCCTCTCTTCTCTCGATGGCATCTCGCCGACACGGAAGTGAGCAGTACTTTTCAGTAGACCTTCCATGATTTGATCCCGCTCGACCTGTTCTTCCGTAAGCCGAGCTGACTGAGAGTCGGGGTGATCGGCGAACGCTGTCAGCGCATCTTCGAGATACTTTGTAAGCGTGACTCCGCGGAGCGCTGCATTGGCTTTTGCTTCGCGATAGATCGCATCATCGATTCTCAAGGTCGTCTGCATCTACGAATATATCAGATATGTCAGATCTTTCAAATCAGTCTAATTTTCTCCCTCACTTCTCTATCTCAGTGATGGGGCCTTCAGAAAAACAGCATCCGCACCCCAGCAATCAAAGAAAAGGCGTAGAGCAGAATCTCAAATGCCCGCTGGGGGACGTGATGGATGAGCTTTTTACCCAGAAAAATGCCGATCAGAAGCGCTGGAATGAGAATCGCATTCAGCAGCAGGGACTCGCGATTAACGAGATCGATTTGGCCCAGGAAGGGGAGCTTGAAGAGATTCACGAGCAGGAAGAATCGGGCTCCGATGCCAAGAAAGTCCTCTTTTGAGAGGCCGCGAACCAGTGCGTAGATCGAGTAGATTGGTCCGGCAGCGTTGGCCAGCATGGTGGAAAAGCCGATCAGGATGCAGCTGAGGATCCTGAACACCCCGGAATCGGGAAGTCGCTCCAGAAACTGCTTCCGCCACTCCCGCAGGAGCTGGAGGCAGAGCATCAGCAGAATGATCGCGCCGATCACTCGTCGGGCGGTGAGGTCGTCGAAATGATCCAGCAGAAACCACGCCCCGACGATCGCCGCTAAAGTCACCGGGACGAGGGGCCAGACCTCACGCCAGCTCGCAAAGCGGCGGAACAGGGGATAGACGATCAGATCGCAGACGATCAGCATCGGGAGAATGATCCCGACACTGCTCTTTGCGCCGAAAAGCTCGGCCATGATCAACACATTGACGAGCGTGAGTCCGGGAAAGCCGGTCTTTGATACGCCGAGGCAAAAGGCGCCGAAGGACGCGAGCAGGAGTATGTTGAGGGTGGCCTCGTAGGGCATGACGGGGGAAGCAGTGCGCTTGGTTTGCCCCTTTGTCACTCGCGAAATCGTTTCCGGTATTTCAGCGGAGTCTCGCCAATTGTTTCGCGAAAGCGTTTCGTGAAATAACTCTGATCGTAGTAGCCGAGATCGCTCGCGATTTTGCCGATGGATTGACGAGTGGTAGCGAGGCGGCGACGTGCCTCCGCGAGGCGGAGACTGTTGACGAACTCGAGCGGAGAGAGTCGCATCAGTTTTCGGAAACGGCGATTGAAGTGGGGAACAGAGAGACCAGCAAGCTCGGCAAGGCCTTCTGCGGTGATTTCTTCGACAAAGTGCGACTCGATGTAGTCAATAACCTGCCGCAACTCACCAAAGTGGACCGCCTGATCTTCTGGCGTGTCGATCGGCTGGAGCATCCCGAGCAGCCCGATGATTTTGCCGTCTAGATCGGTGAGAGGCGTTTTAGACGAAAGAAACCAGCCAGGCGTGCCTTTGATCGTGGGGACCAGCCAGACTTGATTCCGAAGCGCTTTTCCTTCGCTAAAGACGACGCGATCGTTGGCCTCATATGCTTCGGCAAGAAGGGCCGGGAAGAAGTCGCGCGATCGCTTGCCGATGAATTCCTCACGTGAGAGGCCGTCATAAATCTGACGGTGACGTTCATTGCCGAGAACGTAGCGACTCTCTCGATCTTTGACATAGACACAGACACCCGGAAGGGCGGCGACTGCTTCAAGCGGAGCTCGTAGCGATGGATTGTGCGAAAAGAAAGCGTCCACAAACTCGCCTGCTTCCTGCTTCCGGAAGCCTGAATTCACCCCTTGCATGATCGAAAAATACCAAAACGACTCCTCTCGATACTAGACCGCAAACAAGCTAATTTCACCCTTCTCGAAATTCCGGCAAACTCCTGATATCGCGGAAGTACAACCCTTTGTAATCCATGTTTGATCTGATCAACGAAAGCCACGCGCCGCTATGCGGGAAGAAACATTCCCGTCGAGCCTTCCTCTCAGTCGGGGCACTGACCCCGATCGGCTTGTCCCTGCCTCAGTTCATGTCAGCTAAGCAGCAGGCCAAGTCCTACGGTGACGAGGACAAATCCTGCATCATGATCTTCAATTTGGGTGGGCCAAGTCACCTCGATCTCTGGGATATGAAGCCAGATGCTCCTCGTGAAATTCGAGGTCCGTTTCAGCCAATCCGGACGGCGTCGCCCGAGATCGATATCTCTGAAATCCTTCCGCTCCATGCCAAAGTTGCCGACAAGTTTGCGTTAGTGCGCTCTTGTCATCACGACGGTGCCGCTGTGCATGACGCTGGCTGGCAAATGATGCAGACGGGACGGCGGTTCAGCGGTGGGGTGCAGACGCCTCACGCCGGAGCGGTGACCAGCTACCTGATGCCTCCGCGTAACGATCTCCCTTCGTTTGTGGTGCTTCCAGAGTTGATGGGCCGGGGTGGGGGAAATCTCCCCAATGGGCAGGCTGGCGGTTTTCTGGGCAAAGCGATGGACCCTTTTGCCCTGATGGCCGATCCTTCGAAGCCTGACTTCAAGGTGCCCGATCTGCTTCCGCCGGACCAGATCGGTGGAACCCGTCTCAGTCGCCGTCGACGTATGCGTGACTTGGTCGATCAGACGGTGAAGGACTTCGAAGCGAGCGAGGATGCGCGCCTGCTCGATGAGAACTTTCACGCGGCGTTTCGTCTCATGACCAGTGAGCAAGCTCGCTCGGCCTTTGATTTAACCAAAGAACCCAAGCCAGTTCGCGAGCGGTACGGGATGAATCGCGTCGGCCAATGCATGCTGCTGGCGCGGCGACTGATCGAGAACGGTGTCCGGTTCGTCACCGTAAACACCTTTTTGACAGTCTTTAACGAACTCTCCTGGGACATCCACGGCTCCAAGCCCTTCATTTCGGTTCAGCAGATGAAAGAGCAGGTCGCGCCGATGTATGATCAGGCTTACTCGGCCCTGATCGAAGATCTCCACGATCGGGGCATGCTCGACAACGTGATGGTTTCCTGTCTGTCGGAATTTGGGCGCACGCCAAAGGTGAATCCGGCTGGTGGCCGCGACCATTGGCCCCAGTGCTTCACGTGCAGCTTTGCGGGCGGCGGGGTGCAAGGCGGTCAAGTGATTGGGAAAAGCGACCCGATCGGTGGGTTCCCGGCAGAGCGGCCGGTCGATCCTGGTAACATCGTGGCAACCATCTTCGAAGGGCTTGGATTTGATGTGAACGAGCACCTCCCTGGTCCGGCCGGGCGGCCTTTCCCTCTCGTCGATTTTGGTAAGGAGCCAATCAGCGAAATCTTTTGGTGATTAAGCGACTTTACGATATCAATTTAAAGTTTAGCATAACCGCAGCTATGGTTTGGCCCTGTCAGGTTGCAGTTGGGTCTGAGCTCGTGATTCTCCCAGCAGCTTTTTCCCTTGAGGGACCGGAGGCGAGGCAGCGAGTCGTGGTCGTCGAGCGGGACGGCGATCGCTTTGCGGGCGAGGCGAGGGAGGTTGATTGGCACTCAAGCGATGAGGGAGTCGTCGAGATTGTCGATGGGGTCGCGACTGCGAGGGGAAACGGTACGGTTACTCTGACCGCTACGACTGAACTTGGTGCGGTCGAGTGCGTCGTTTCAGTAACTGATTTTGAAGAGCCTTTTGGCTGGAGCTTCAATCGACACGTCCAGCCGGTCCTGACCAAGCAGGGTTGTAATATGGGGGCCTGCCACGGGGCGGTCGCGGGCAAGGGAGGATTTCGGCTCAGCTTGAGAGCTTATGACCCGCCTCGCGACTTTTACACGATCACTCGCGAGGCACAGGGTCGGCGAATCGAGCCAGCTGCGCCGACCCGAAGCCTCCTTTTGACCAAGCCGACTATGGCGACACCTCACAAAGGCGGGAAGCTGCTCGACCCGCTCTCCCGCGAGTATCGCGTGCTCGCTGAGTGGATCGCTGCGGGCGGGGCAGCACCCGATCCGGATGAAGCGCCGATTCAACGCATCGAGGTGATGCCTGATATCTCCGTGTTGGAGATCGGGGATAAGCAACAGATCCTGGTGACGGCTTTTTATGAGGACGGCACGACTCAGGATGTCACCTCATGGGCGAAGTTTGAAAGCGCCGATGAGACAGTCGCGACAATTGACAAGGGGGGGCGTGTCTCGGTGATCGGTCACGGTGAAGGCGCGGTCTCGGCTTTGTTTTCGAGTAAAGTCTCGCTGGCTCGCTTGCGAGTCCCTTTTCCGAACGAAACTTCGGAACAGTGGTTTACCGAAGCGCCCAAATCGAATTTCATCGACGAGTTGAGCATTGCCCAGCTCCGCGAACTCAATCTGCGACCAGCCGAGCGCTGTGACGATGAGACCTTTATCCGCCGCGCCTACCTCGACACAATTGGAGTGATCCCATCACCCGACGAGGTTCGGGCATTTCTTAACGATACCTCTGGTGACAAGCGACGACGGCTGATCGGCAAATTGCTGGAGCGCGATGAGTTTGTCGACTACTGGGCCTATCGCTGGAGCGATGTATTCCTCGTCAATGGCAAGCTCCTGAGGCCAGACGCGGTCGAGGCTTACTACCAGTGGATTCGGGGCCAGATCGAGAAAAACGCGCCTTGGGATGCGATGGCTCGCGAGCTGGTCACCGCAACTGGTAACAGCTATGAAAACGGGGCGACGAACTTTTATGCTGTGCATCAGGATCCTGAGACGATGGCCGAGAACGTCAGTCAGGCCTTCCTCAGTCTCTCAATCAACTGCGCCAAGTGTCACGACCACCCGCTCGAAAAGTGGACCAACGATCAGTATTACGCCTTCGCTAATCTGTTTGCGCGAGTCCGGGCAAAAGGGTGGGGTGGCGATACGCGGAACGGCGACGGCGAGCGCACTATCTACGTCGAGCCGCGGGGCGATCTGATCCAGCCTCGGACCGGTAAGCCGCAGCCTCCCGCCCCTCTTGATGGCGAGACGATCAATCCGGAGGAGACTGGCGACCGGCGTGTCCATCTCGCCGAGTGGCTGACTTCGCCGGACAATGACTACTTTTCCCGCTCCATCACCAATCGGGTGTGGGCAGCCTATTTCGGTGCTGGTCTGGTTGATCCGGTGGACGATCTCCGCGTCTCCAACCCAGCCAGCAACGAGCCCCTCTTGGCTGCTCTTTCGCAGTATCTGGTCGACAACAAGTTTGATCTCCGGCAGCTGATGCGTCTCATCCTCGAGAGTGAGACCTATCAGAG